>JAHEMB010000728.1 GCA_024643915.1 Rhodothermaceae bacterium
ACTGGCCGGCCTTGAGCGCGCCGCCCTTCAGATCACCGAGCACACGCCGGGTGCGCGCAAACTCGGCACGTACCTGTTCGAGCAGATGAAACCTTTCTTGTTATCAGACGGCCGGTTGCTGCCTGGTGAATAGCGCTATTTCGCTTCACCGGCACTACAAGGAGGACGGGGATATCGAACATCCCCTCATCTGAAGACCAGCCTGAGAACCTGAAACGTTGAGGAGGTGCGGCCAGGTCAATCAAGCATTTGAAAGAAGTCTCATCTAGCAGCGGGTGATTAAACGTGCCTCGCTGTCGTCGGTGGTCGTGGCGTGGCCGGCTCTCCTTCGATGCGTGGTCCATTTAGTCAAGATGTACGCGCACCTCGTCGAGCCATGCGAGGCGAGCCTGCGCCATCAACTCCACGCCGCGTAGCATCAGGGCTTTGAAAGGATCCTGCCCCGCTTTCGCGACGGTGTGTTTGTGCCTGGCGATTTCGATTTCACTCTTGAGGCTAGCGCAGGCCACGTCGATGATCTCGGTGCGCGTGGACAGATCCAACGCGCCAAAGAAACGCACGCGGGTTCGTAGGGGGTCGGCCGGAATCGCTGTGACGTAATCAGCGAGGGGTGGCCCGAACCACGCACGAAACTGCATCAGCCCTTCCTGGGTGATGACGTAGTTGATATGACGCCGCTTGCCACGGAAGGCTTCCTTCGGTTGGACAAGACCCCGCGCTGCGAGTCGCCTGACGAGCGGATAGACGGTGCCGGCACTGCCGCTCCAATAAGCACTCGGCGATCCTTCCAGGACTTTCCGAACAGCATAAATGGTGCAGGGCCCCATCACCCAGATAAGCCCCAGGGTGCATCCCTCCAGCTCCGTCAATGCGCCTGCCTTCATCATTCTCCGTGAATGGCCTGGTTTATCGGGGCCGACTTGAACCCCTTTGGCACCTGGCGCTCAAGAATATATAGTACGATACGTACTAAACTCGAAAGTCATGCGTTCCTGGGTTAATCGAACAAACAGAATACACGGGCACCATGAATAAATTCCTCGTCGCGCTGGCGCTGCTGCTATTGACCGGCTCCCTACCCTTGCAGAGCTACGCCCAGGAACGTAGCAGTAGTCCCGAGCGGAACGCCGTCCTGCGAGCGGCTGATCTGCTGGAAGAGGACTACGTCATCCCCGACACCGGGCGCGAACTGGCGTCCATGCTGCGTAGCCGTGCGGCGCAGTTTGCCGCCCTCGACGACCCTGAGGCATTTGCTGTGGCCGTAACGGCAGCCATGCAGGAGATCGCGAACGACTTGCATTTACGGGTCTTTGCGCGCGGAGAGGAACCCGCCCGGCGCGTGGCCAGAAGGCAACCGGAGACCGAGGAAGAAGGCGAACGCGAAGGGCGATTTGACTCGCCGACAATCGAATCTCGCATGCTGTCGAACGAGGTAGGCTTGCTACGCCTGTCCTTCTTTTACCTGAACGACGCAGGCAAGCAAACCCTGCACGAGGCCATGAAGGCCATCGCGCAGGCCAGGGTGGTTTTGCTGGATCTGCGGGACGTGCCGGGGGCGTCGAGGAGGCCGTGATGCATCTGTCAGGGTACTTCTTTGCAGCGTCAATCCATCTGGTCAACACCCAGCGGCGCGGCGAACCTGAAATCGAACGTTGGTCAGACCTCGCCGTCCGTGGCCCCAAGTTCGTCGAGGAGCCCCTCTACATTCTGACGAGTGGCCGCACCGGTTCGGCTGCCGAGTCCTTCATTCTTGGGATGAAAGCGACCGGTAGGGCGACGACGGTGGGCGAGCGGACGGCCGGCGCCGGTCACTTTGGCGACCTGGTGGACCTCAGTAGTGGCTACGAGATGTTCCTCCCCTTCGGCAGGACCTTCAATCCGAGGACGGGCGTCGGCTTCGAAGCGGAAGGCATTCCTGCCGACGTTCCTGCGCCGGCGGATGGAGCTCTGAATGCGGCGCTGATGGAAGCCGGTTTTCCCGACCTGGTGGCCGAGGTCACCCCATCGGAGTCAGGCGAATCGCCTCTCAAGGAGTACGTCGGCCAATATGGACCGCGGAGCATCACCATCTCCAAAGCACAATTGCACTATCAGCGTGAGGGGATGCCCCGAAGCGTCGCGATGAAGGCGCTAGGCGACGACGAGTTTGAGCTCGTCATTCCCCCTGGAGCCCTTGTCCGGGGAGCCGTTGACGGGAAGTTACCGACGCTCCAGTTCAACCGGAGTCCGTCCGGCGCGATAGAAAGCCTTTCCATTGTCGATCCTGACGGCAGCGTTCGGGAAACGTCCCCACGGGAAAAGGAAGGCCGACACGATTGAATGAGAGGTTGTATTTGACAGCACGCCGACGGCTCTGGTGAGCGCGACGCCTAAAGAATCCGACCGCTTCAGCCAACGCGATGTATTCTAGTGGCGCCCGTCTGAAAGAGACGAGCCAGGCGGCCCGGCCAGCGTGGTCGGGGCGGCCTGTAGACCCTCAAATCGAAGAATACCGCAGGAAAAGGTGTAGGGTACAGCCCCCCAAAGCGAGGGGCTTCGAAGCAAGATGCTTCAAGGCGGCGTGAGACCAACGGGAGAAGACACGCGCAGCAACGAGCAGATGGAGGCGCAGCAGCCAGCGAGCAACCGAAGACTTTTTTTCGGTCAGGGACCGTTTTGCCCTTGACAAAAGGAGGCCATAAAGAGG
>JAHEMB010000062.1 GCA_024643915.1 Rhodothermaceae bacterium
AGCACACCTTCGACTTCGAGCTTATGCATGGAGCAAATCACCGCAACGAGTACTGCTACACCTGTCACGTGCAACAGGACCTGGAGAAGCTCAGGACGGCCGATGGGCGCATCATCGACATCACGGAGGGCAACGTCCTCTGCGGGAGTTGCCATGGGACCACCTACCGGGACTGGGAGTTCGGTCTCCATGGGCGCACCAGCGGCTACTGGAACGTCGACCTCGGCCCAGCAAAGCAAGAAGACTGCACATCCTGCCACAACGCGCACTCGCCTGCCTTCCCTAAGCTGAAACCATGGGCGGCCCCCCAGCCGCTTCGTCCATCCCGTACAGCCTCCCTGGACTCAAGCGGCACCCACTGAAATCAAGCGGCACGCCCGGAAATGGCCAGCCCCGAACCAGCAAACCAGATCACGCGCCGCAGCTTTCTGCGCAAGTCGGCCTATGCCGCCACCGGTATGACGGCCCTCATAGCCTCGCTGGCCCCGCTCCTGGAATACGATGAGGCGCCCACCTTCGACGACTTCCTTCGGAAGCATTACAAGGAACTGAGCGAGGAGGAGATGAACACGCTCCTCGCCGGGATCGAAGCCGACGTCGAACGCGAATACGGCGTCCGCCCACACGTCCGGGATTTGCGCCCGCAGGCCGGGGTTGAATTCGTAACAGCCTTGAATCTCTCCCTTTGCATCGGTTGTCGCAAGTGCGTCCATGCCTGCGTCGCCGAAAACAACCAGTCTCGGGATCCGGAGATTCAGTATATCCGGGTGCTGCAGATGCCGAACGGCACGCTGGATCTGGAGCAGGCTGAGCACGACTACGACCCGGAGATGGTGCCCCAGGAAGGTTTTTACTACATGCCCGTCCAGTGTCAACAGTGCCGGCGCCCGCCTTGTGTCAAGGTTTGCCCGGTTGAAGCCACCTGGCAGGAGGCTGACGGGATCACGGTGATCGACTACGACTGGTGCATCGGTTGCCGCTACTGCGAAGCCGCCTGCCCGTACTGGGCACGGCGCTTCAACTTCGCGACCCCTACGCTGGCACCCGAGGACATCAACCCCAATATGGCGTACCTCGGCAACCGTACCCGCCCGCGAGGGGTGGTCGAGAAATGCCACTCCTGCCTGCAGCGAACCCGGGAGGGACGATACCCCGCCTGCCTGGAGGCCTGTCCCACCGGCGCCCGCAAGTTCGGCAACATCCTCGATCCGGAGAGTGAGATCTCCTATATCCTGAGGAACAAGCGCGTGTTTGTCCTGAAAGAGGACGCCGGCACGCGCCCCAGGTTTTTCTATTACTTCGACGTGTGATGCGCGACTTCCTGACCTTCCTGCGCCGGTGCACGGTGACCGCCTTTTCGGGCGGCACGCGGTACAAGGCCTGGCTCGCTTTCCTGGCCGGGATCGTCCTCATTGGCCTGAACGCCTATAGCCGTCAGCTCGCACACGGACTGGTCGTGACCGGACTCAGCGACCAGATCTCCTGGGGCCTCTATATCGCGAACTTCACCTATCTGGTGGGGATCGCCGCCGCTGCGGTACTCGTGGTCATCCCGGTCTACGTCTACAAGAACCGGGCGCTGCGCGATCTTGTGGTCTTCGGAGAAGCCATGGCCGTAGCGGCGCTTCTCATGTGTATCGCGTTTGTCGTGGTGGATTTGGGCCGCCCGGAACGGTTCTGGCACATGCTCCCGCTCATCGGGCGGGTTAACTTTCCGAGTTCGATTCTGGCCTGGGACGTCATCGTGCTGATGGGCTATCTCGTTATCAACCTGTACCTGGGCGGGTATATCGTCTATGCGCGCTACCGGGGGGTGAAGCCGGTCTGGTGGCGATACATGCCCGTCGTCTTTGTGAGCATCGTGTGGGCGGTCTCGATCCATACCGTGACGGCCTTCCTGTACATGGGCCTCAGCGGGCGGCCGTTCTGGAACACCGCCATCCTCGGCCCGAGGTTCATCGCCTCGGCCTTTACGGCAGGGCCGGCGCTCATCGTCATCACGCTACTCATCATCCGCCGCGTGGCCAATCTGGCCTTTGGGGACGACGCGCTGTTGATGCTCCGCCGCATCATTCAGGTCGCCATCATTGTCAATCTCTTCCTTTTCCTTAACGAGCTGTTCGCCGAGTTCTATGGCGCCAGCTTGCACGCCTACTCGGCCACCTATCTTTACTTTGGGCTGGAAGGCTATAACGAACTCGTGCCACGGATCTGGACGGCGCTGTTTCTCGATTTTGCGGCACTGGTGATCTTCATCCTGCCGATATCCAAGCGACTTCCCTGGTTGACGGCGGCCTGTGCCCTGTCCGTCACGGGGCTCTGGGTCGAAAAGGGCCTCGGGCTCGTCGTTCCCGGCTTCCTGCCCACCCCGCTCGGCGAAGTCGTCGTGTATCAACCCAGCATGAATGAGATTCTGGTTTCTATCGGGATCTGGGCTTTTGGTGTGCTTCTGTATTCGATGCTCGTCCGTGTTGCGATCGCCGTTGTCCAGGGCCGGCTCTCCAGCGAGATCTATCCGGAAATTCCCGTTTCGACTCAGTTTGTAACCCCGACCTGACCATGGCACGACAACTGACGGAAGCGGACGCTCGTCATTCACTGGCCGAGCATGCACGCGCTAAAGGTTATGCGCTTTACCACCGGTACGGTACTCCCATCGGTATAGAAGCGCTGCGAGCGATACTGGATGACCGGGAGCTTATTCGCTATCCCTGCACGATCGTCTTCGGCGCCGAGGCACTTGAACCGGGCGAGTGCGCCTACCCCGTTCCCCTCTCTGAAAAACCCGAGGACGGATTCACGATAACCGTCCATCCCCTCCTGGCCGATCATCCGGACTGGGTCGTGCACGTAGTGCTGTATCAGATGGTGGCCGTGAACTACGGCGATTTTGCCTCCCCGGCTGATGCAGAAGCCTTCGGCGCAGCGGCCCTTGGTCTCACCGAAGACCAGTACTACGCCCGCCTATGCACGCTGGCCGATGCCGTTCTGCGCTTCGATCAGGGTGGCGTTGCCGCTATTCCGGACTCAGATATCCCTCTCACCAAATCCGTGAAGGGCTCGACTGGGTAGAGGAGGATTACCCACCCCTCGCGCCCGATTCAGGCGAGGCTCAGGCGTGGATCATTGTGCTGACGGGAAGGGGCCAGGAAGCAAGCCGCGCAGGATCGCTACAAGGACGCGTCAAGTCCCTACTCCGGCAACTTTCTCGAAGCGCAATTCCTCGTCGAGATAGAGATGCTGGTGGCCCAGGTTTCCCTTAAGAAAGTAATAGAGCGACGTGGAGGTCGCGAAGCTCCTCCCCGCAAACACGTACGAGCCCACGGGCCGCAAGCTGAGGACGCCCTCCTCCACCAGGGTAAATCGGAAGAAGAGAAAGGGCGCTGCGTCTTCGACCAGGCTCTGCGCGTTGACGAACGTCACGCTGTCCACCGAAACGAGGTGGGCGCGGAGTGGGACCGCCTCGGCGCGGCCGCGCGCGAAGTCGCCGCAGCAGAACTCGACGTAGTACGAGTGGGCATCGTAGGGGGCGATGCGCATGCGCGTGGCCGCCGCCTCGTCCTGTTCCATCATCAGCCACATCCCGAAGAGGCTCGAGTCCACGGTGGCCTGCTCGCGGGGCGCCAGCGGCACTGCCGACTCGTAGCAGCCTGTCAGCAAGGCGAGGCCGAGGATGACGAGGACGGAGCAGATCCATTCGAGAAACACGGGGCGTTTTTCTTGCAGCGTAAGCATCACTTCACCTCTCTGGCGGATCAGTCCGAAGCGTCGCCGAGCCCGGAAAGCATGACGCGCGGGACTGCTACACGTCTTCCTTCTCGTAAGCCTCGTCGTCGTCCTCTCCATAATGGTAGTCGTCGTAGACCTCTACTTCGTGTTCCTCGCCGGTTTCGGGGCGGGGCTCGAAGCCCAGGGCATCCTCGTGCTCGTCGGCGTCTACGTATTCTTCGTAGTCCTCGTAAACGTCGGGTTCTTCGTCGTGGCGGCGGTCGTCTTTCATGGCGAGGCAAGGTCGAGGGTGGGAGAAGCAGGGACCTGCGTTTCGAGGCCGACCTGGTGGGCCAGCGCGGCGAGGTGCGCGCCCGAGGCGGGGAGGCAGGGGAGCAGGCGCATATGGTGCCGGCGGAGCCAGGCAGGCATCTGCACATCGGGTTCCGTGGCGCCTTGCAGGCCGAGGAGGTGCCGCCATTCGGCCAGGCGTTCCCGGCCATACTCCTCCAGTCGCGTCAGCGCCAGTCCGTCTTGCAGATGGCCCGCCAAGATCTCTGCCAGATCGCTGGCTTCGCGCAGGCCCACGTTCATGCTCTGCACGCCCACCGGCCCGGCCATATGACCGGCATCGCCCGCCAGCCACATCCGCTGCCGACCGAACGTGGACGCCAGGCGATGCTCGAAGCGCACCACGATTTGCCAGCGCATCTCGTCGATACGGCCCTCGAACCACGGCGCGCGTTCGGCAATGAAGGCGCGAAGATGCGCTTCATCCAGCTGAGGATAGGACGGATAGGTGTGCTGCAGGGCGAAGCGGTCTTTCGTACGAGAGGACGCGGGAACGGTGTAGCCGGGCAGTTCGAAGCTCCACCGGCACGAACCGTCCGGCAGCGGCCAGAGCACGTTCGTCGTGTCCTCGGTCAGCACCACGCGCATCTCTTGCGGCAGCGCCGCCTCGGTCTTGAACTCGAACACGGCAAAGTGCTTCGCCGGCGCGACCTCTGTGAAGGCGATGCCGAGGGCACGGCGCACATCCGACCGGTGGCCGTCGGCGCCGATGACGAAGGGCACCTGCACGGTGCGGGAGCGCGCAATCACCCATTCCGAATGCGCGACGGCATAGCCCACGGAATCCTGTTCCAGCTTGGCGATGGTCACCTCGGCGTGGTCGCCCCGGGGCATCAGCACGCTGGCTTCGTGGTTCCATTGCACTTTTACGCCCTCCTCCTTGAGCGCTTCCACGAGCAAGGCTTCCAGCTTCTCCTGCTGCACCACGGCGAGGAAAGGGAAGGGCGTTTCCAACACCGAAAGATCGAGGGTGGCGCGTCGTTCAGCCCCCTCGTAGAAACCCACCGCCGAGAGACACTGTGCCTGCGAGAGAACGCGTTCGAGGAGGCCCACCTCTTGGAGGAGCGCCAGGGATTGCGGATGCAGGGCCAGGGCATAGCTGCGAGAACCGGACCGCCAGGCTTTGTCCACGACCTGAACACGGACCTGCCGCCTCGCCAGGACGAGGGCAGCGAACAGACCTACCGGACCGGCTCCGACGACCAGCACCTCGGGTTTCTTCTTGCCGAACATATCACCCTCCCAGGTCAGTTTAGGTGAAGGTCTACACGGAAAAGAAGGGTGACCCGAGGCGTCCTGCTGACAGCAAAACCCTTAAGGCATCGTGGGGAAACGCCCTCCCCTCACGCGCACGAAAGGAGGGTCAGAGATCCCATATCCGGCAGCAGTAGACGCCCCCGCTCAGCAAATCCCCCACAGGCGATGCCTCCATGGCCCGTATCGTATTGCCCGCTCTCGCCCGTATGCTGAGGGAGGGCACGCCTACCCTTGCGGCCACGACGCTGGGAGCAGGCGACGCCCCCTTGACCAGCGAGGTAAGACATGAATGCAAATACGCCGGCCACGCAAACCCATCCAAACGATCCTTGGTCGATTGAAGACTGGGCCTTTCCTCGCACCGAATCAGCGTCGGAACAACTGGCCTTCCTGCTCAACTACGCGGTACTGGCCCCTTCCGGACACAACACGCAGCCCTGGCGCTTCAAGATAGCCGGGGCCGATCTCGGGCTCTTCGCCGACCGCACCCGGTCGCTTCCCGCCGTGGATCCCGGCGATCGTGAACTCATCATGAGCTGCGGCGCCGCCCTCTTTCACCTGCGTGTGGCCATCCGGCATTTCGGGTACGCGCCGGTGGTGCGCCCCTTTCCCGATCCAGCCGATCCCGACCTGCTGGCTTTCGTACGACTGGGCGAGCGACTGGAGGCGACCGGGGCTCCGACCATGGAGGATGACCGGCTCTTCACGGCTATCAAGCAACGTCACACCAATCGCAGGCCGTTTGCGGACCGTCCCGTGCCGGATGAAGAGCTTGGCTTGCTCGAAGCGGCGGCCCTACAGGAAGGCGCCCGACTTCACCTCTTCACCCAGCCGGAGCGCAAGGGAATACTGGCCGACCTGATTGCCGAAGGCGACCGTATCCAGGGGGCGGATGAGGACTTTCGCCGTGAACTGGCCGCCTGGCTCCATCCCAACCGCAGCCGCCGCCGCGATGGGATTCCCGGCTACGCGCAGGGCGTGGGCGACCTCCGCTCCTATATAGGCCCTTTCGTGGTTCGCACATTCGACTGGGGCGGAGGCCGGGCAGCGAAAGACCGACAACTGGCCGAGGGGTCGCCGGTGCTGCTGGTGCTCAGCACCGAGGACGACGACGCCCCGGCGCACCTGGCCGCCGGGCAGGCGCTCGCCCGCGTACTGCTTACCGCCACCACTTACGGCCTGTCGGCCTCCTTCCTGAACCAGCCCCTCGAGGTGGCCGCGCTTCGCCCTGAGGTAGCCCGCCTGATCGGGACAAGCCATCCGCAGCTTATCCTTCGCCTGGGCTACGGGCCGGAGGTGCCGACCACACCCCGGCGGCCGGCGCGCGCCGTGCTTTCGAGCAGCAGGTATTTGTAGATGTCTCAGAAGGCGAGGCCCTCATGGCGCGAAGAGCAATCAGCACGTCTACGCGGACGCCGGTGCTGGAAGAGATGCACCGGCCCGAAGCGATCCGCCGCCGCCTGGCAGCGCAACGCAGTCACAGCTACCTGGGCGACGCCGTGCTGGGCGGCATCGACGGTTGCGTGACCACCTTCGCCGTCGTGGCCGGGGCCGTGGGCGGTGGCTTCTCCAGCCTCGTCGTGATCGTGCTCGGCCTGGCCAACCTGCTGGCCGACGGCTTCAGTATGGCGGTGAGCAATTATCAGGGTACGAAAAGCCAGCGCGAACAGGTCGAGGAGGCGCTGCGCGACGAGGAGCGGCAGATCTCGCACATCCCCGAGGGGGAGCGCGAGGAGGTCCGGCAGATCTTCGCCGGCAAAGGCTTCGAAGGCGACATACTCGAATCGATTGTGGCGGGCATCACGGGGGACCGCCGGCTCTGGGTGGACACGATGCTGACGGAGGAACTGGGACTGCAACTTGAGGGGCCACAGCCGTGGCGAGCGGGGCTGGCCACGTTCGGGGCGTTCCTCCTCGTCGGCCTCGTGCCGCTGCTTCCCTTCCTTCTGACGGGCCTCCCCCTCGAAACGACCTTCGTCGTCAGCTGTGCAGCGGCGGGGGCGGCCTTCTTTGGTGTCGGGTTGTTCAAGGGGGTGATGCTGGGCCGTTCGTCGCTCAAGGCCGGTCTGGAGACCCTGCTCATGGGCGGCGGTGCTGCCATGCTGGCCTACGTCGTCGGGGCCTGGCTGCGACAAGCCTTCGGGGCGGGCTAGAGCTCACCGCAGCGTTACGGCCTGCGCTTCTTGCAGCAGTTGCTCCAGGCGGGCGTCATGGCCGTAGACGTCCGGGCGAAACTGCACGGGGCCTTCCTCATCCACCCACGCCGTCCAGTACAGCACATGGACGGGGAGCGGGTCGGCGACGGGGATGCGCGTCTCCTTCCAGCGCTCGATGGTGGCTTCCATTTTCTCCCGCGTCCAGGTGGTATCGTCCCGCAGCACGTAAGCGGCCAAGTCGAGGGGGTGTTGGGCCCGCATGCAGCCGTGGCTGAAGGCGCACGTGCTCTCCTGGAACAGGTGCCGGTCGGGTGTGTCGTGCAGGCCCACGCCATATGGATTCGTGATGATGAACTTGAGCCGGCCCAACGCATTCGCCGGGCCGGGGTCCTGCCGGATGCGCCCCCCGGGGAGGAGTCTCATGTGATTGCGCGCCAGGTACCCGGGGTCCCGGCGCACGCGGGGCAGGATCTCGTTGCGGGCGATGCTGGCCGGTACATTCCAGTACGGCGCCAGCACGACCTCGGTCAGCCGGGTGCTGAAGACCGGCGTGGGGGTGCGCGGCGTGCCGACGATCACACGCATCGTCAGCACGGGCCGCCCCTCTTCTATCACCCACAGGTTGTAGCCGGCGATGTTGATGAGCAGATAGCGGGGCCCCAGGTCATCCGGCAGCCAGCGGAGGCGTTCCAGGGTGCGCTCGATCTGGCGGATGCGCGCCGCCACCGGCACATTGAGCGCCGCCTGCGTCTCACGACCAACGATGCCGTCCACATCGAGCCCGTGCCGCTGCTGAAAGGCCTGGACGGCCTCGTCCAGCCGCGCGTCAAACACGTCGGAGCCTGTCGTGTCGTGCGCAGGCAGGTCGCCGAGGATGCGGAGCTGTTCGCGTAAGACGGTCACGCGCGCGCCCTCGTCCTCCAGCCGTAGTGCCGGCCCGTCCGGCAGAAGCGGCCAGCCGCCTCGCGCGGCGAGGCCACGATAGTGAACCAGGGCCTGTTGCAACCGCGCATAGGCCGGGTTCGTGGGCGACAGGCCCGACCACAGCGCCGCGACGCGCCCTTCTCTGAGGCCACCCTCAAGCAGCGAAACAAGATCTTTCTCTCGCAACGGGAGGCTCCAGCCTGCATGGACGCTGCGCGGGTTGATGCGACCCTGGAGGAGACCCCGGCCGTAGCGCATCATCGCCTCGGTCAGCAGAAGATCGAGCAGAACCGCCTCGCTGTTGGATAGCGCCCCTTCCGACGCTGCCTTAAAAAGGGCCTCCACGCGGCTCAAATGATACGCCTCGGCGTCGAGGCCATGTCGCTCGGCGGCCGCGATGAGGGTGATCGCCGATGGGACCTGCCGGTCGGGGCGCCCCTCTGCGATCCACGCCGGCGCATACGCGCGTTGCTGGTAGAACGTCCTTACCTCCTCGGGATAGCTGCCTCGTGTGAGCCGTGCCTCCAGAGCCGTGGCGGTCTGTCCGTAGGCCGGGAAGACACCCAGGCTGAGCCCAATCCAGCAGAGCACGGTAACCCAGCACCCGAGGGCGCGCTTCGTGCCAGAGACCTTTGTCCCGAAAAGAATCATCATGCCGATGAGCTTCCCGTTGAAAAACCGACCGCTTCGAGCGAACATCGACAGGATAGCACACCTCCTCGATAACGGATGACCGTCGATGTCCCCGCTCTGCTGTAGGGGGATGCCCCAAGCCCCCGCCCTCTTGTCTATCTCCCTAGAGACGATGTAGGCATCTCCCTTACGCCGATCATCACGTTCTCCGCATATCAGGCTCGGCCTCTTTCCCACGGAGCGCTGTTGGCGTAAGGGCTACCTTCGTGGTAGACTTCGCACGCCGCGCCTCTGTAGCGCCCTCCAGCCCGTGAGCCATGAGCCTCCTCGACTTCACCTCGCTGCCAGCAGGCGTCAACGTGCTCCTATTCATCGTGGCAGCCAGCGGGGTGTGGGCCGGGGGCACACGGCTTACTCGTTATGCCGACGCGCTCGCAGAGCGAACCGGGATTGGCCGGGTCTATCTTGGGGTGCTCTTGCTCGGTGGGGTAACTTCGCTGCCCGAGGTAGCGACCACGGCAACGGCCTCGCTCTCAGGCAATGCGCCGCTGGCCGTGAACACCCTGCTGGGCGGTGTGATGATGCAAACCACCATCCTCGCGTTCGCCGATGTACTGGTAGGGCGCGAGGCCCTCTCGACGGTCGGGGCGATGTCTGAGGAGCTGCTGGAAGGGGTGTTGCTCATCTGCGCGCTTGCGGTCGTTGCGGTGGGTATTGCTGTGGGACCGGTGCCTCTCGCCGGTCTTGGCGGGGCCTGGACCTTTGGCGCGCTCGGCATCGTGTTGGGTGGCCTGTTCGTCATCCGGCGCTACGAAGCCTCGCCGCAGTGGCAACCGATTGGGCGGGCCCCTTCGCCCTCCACGGCCCACCCCCTTGCGCGCAGCAAGGCGCCCCCCCTACCGACGCGCCGGCTCACGGGAGCCCTGGTAGGGCTGGGGGTGGTGATCCTCGTAGCGGGGTCGGTGGTGGCAGCCTCGTGTGATGCGCTGGCCGTACAGACCGGGCTAGGGGCCAGCTTCGTCGGCGCCGCGTTCGTCGCCATCGCTACCTCGCTGCCTGAAGTGAGCGTGACGGTGGAGGCCGTGCGGCTAGGGCAGAATCGCATGGCGTTCTCCAACATCTTCGGCACGAACCTCTTCGATGTCGGCCTTCTTGCTCTTGCCGATGTGTGCTATCCCGGGCCGCCCGTGCTGGGGGAAGTGGGCGCCCCGGCCCAGGTCGCCGCCCTTTTCGGCATCCTCCTGACAGCCGTTTACCTCGCCGGGATCATAGAGCGGAGCGACCGAACGGCGCTTCGGATGGGGTGGGACTCTGCGCTCGTACTCGCCCTCTATGCGGCCGGCTTACTTCTTCTCTACTTGGTACAATAGCGGCAACCACCAGGACGTGACGGCAGCCTAGTGCAGCGTCAAGTGGTCATCTTTGTATTGTTTGATGAATGACGAACAAGGACTGTTGAAGGGAGAGGGATCTGCCGCCGCCTTCGTCGCCGAGACAGCTCCTTCAACACGCGCTATTCTCCCTTCATCGTTCTCCACTCATCATTGGTCATTCAAACAAGACCTCTTTAGAAA
>JAHEMB010000063.1 GCA_024643915.1 Rhodothermaceae bacterium
CGTACTCGTCGAGGGCCTGCTTGATCTCGCGGGGGGTGAGGCGGCGACGGTGGGCCGTGGGACGGCGCGGGACGGTCGCCTGCTGGTAGGCGGCGAGGTCGCTCCGCACGATGCCGGCGGCGTCATTGATGCAGCGATCGCAGATATAGACGTCCGGCCCGGCGACCATAGAGGTCACCTCGTGCGCGGTGCGCCCGCAGAAAGAACAGCGTATGACGTCGTCGCTTCGTCGCGTACTCATGAATTCCGTAAAAACGAAAAAGCTATTGAAAACGGCCCGGCCCTACCCGCAAAACGACACCGGCGCCCCGCTCCGTGCCGCCTTACGTGTATCGTTGCGTCAGCGCCTCCGCTTAAGCACCCGCGTGCAGATTCCTTGTAAAGATACGGCACCGGGTCGCGGAAAGCACTACTCCTTAACGAGCTTTCGCAGGACGGGTTCATCCATTTCAGATTGCGGATATCGGATTGCGGCTTGATGAGCAGGCTACAGAAGGTTTTTGAGCAGCTTCCGGCGGCGTTTTTAGCGCGATTGCGCGAGATCGTGTCGGAAGAAAACTATGAAGCGGTGCTGACGACGTTCGCGGCGCCGCGTGCCACGAGCTTCCGCGTCAACACGCTGCGGGCCGAGACGAGGGCGGTGGTGCGTGCCCTGGAGGCGGCGGGCCTGACCCTGCACCCGGCCCCGTGGAAAGACGATGCCTTCTGGGTAGCCCCGGCGGAGCGGGCGGCGCTCCTGGCCTCGGCGCCCTATCGGGAAGAGCAAATCTATGTGCAGAACCTGGCGAGCATGGCGCCGGCCTGGGTGCTGGCCCCCGCCCCCGGCGAGCGCGTCCTCGACCTGGCCGCTGCCCCCGGCAGCAAGACGCTCCAGATGGCCTGCCGCATGCACAACGAGGGCGAGATCGCCGCTGTGGAGGTAGTGAAGGGCCGCTTCTTCAAGCTCCGCGCCAACCTGGAGGCGCAGGGTGCCACCAACGTCCGCACGTTCTTGCAGGACGGCACGCGCGTGTGGCGATACCGCCCCGAGCACTTCGACCGCGTCCTCCTCGACGCGCCCTGCTCCACCGAGGGCCGCTTCCACCTGAGCGACCCGGCAAGTTACACCTACTGGAGCCCGCGCAAGATCAAGGAGATGGCGCGCAAGCAGCGCCGCCTGCTCTTCTCCGCCGTGCAATGCCTGAAGCCGGGCGGCGTCCTCGTCTACGCTACCTGCTCCTTCGCCCCCGAAGAGAACGAGGCCATCCTCGACAAAACACTCCGCACCTTCGGCGACGCCCTCCACCTCGAACCCCTCGGCCTGGACCTGCCCGCGATGCAGCCGCCCCTCGCTCAGTGGCAGGGCAAATCCTTCCGCCACAACCTCTCCGAAGCCCGCCGTCTCCTCCCCACCGACGTGATGGAAGGCTTTTTCCTCGCCAAAATCAGGAAGGTGCGGACGACATTGCGCGGCGCCGGGTAGCAGACATCGATTGCAGGAAAAGTCGCTATGTGCTTTTTTTACCGTGTGGACGTCTGAATGTGTTTTTTGCGTTTTCTTTCGGCCACACGTTCACCCCTCTACACGGACAGGAGGCGCAGCCGACTGACGTAGTAAATCGCCCGAGTGGATTTGATTTGAGCAACATGGCTCTTCATCAGGAGATCGCGGGGGCCTCAGGCAACACGGTACTGAGCACGCGGGTGGCCGGCGACTTCGTCGAGACGTTTTTCGGGGCGTACGCTTCGTCCGCGCGCGTGGCCGGCGTGGACCTCGCCGACCCGGACGCCAACGGGAAAACGAAGGCGCTCTTCGTCAACCTGAGGTGGCTCGCCCCGGAGCACGTTCTCTTCGGCCATCACGACGACCTCGCCTACGGCTTCACCTGGCGCGGCGAGGAAGGGCGGTCGGACGTGAAAAAGGTCACCGGCGCCTACCCCGGCGTCTACGGGCGGGACGTCAGCCGACTCTTCACGTCCCGCCAGCCAGACCGACGACACCGTCTGGTGGAACCTCGACATGGTGCGCGCGGGCCGCTACGAGGTGCTGGTGGAATAAATCGCCCCCGAAGCCAACATGGGCGCGACCCTCCGCACCGAGGCCGGCAACGCCTGCACCGAGGACGTCGTGCAAGCGGGCTACGACCCGGCACCCCTGCCTAGCCCCGACCGCGTGCCGCGCGGAGAAGTGTACGAGAAAACCTGCGCTCCTGTCCCTCGGCGTGCTGCCGCTGGAAACCGGGCCGGCCTGTCTGCGCTTGCAAGCCCTCACCAAGCCCAAGACCGGGTCATTGATTTGAAAGCGGTACGGCTGCGCGCCGTAGATTAGGGAGGGCGCAGCCGCGCCGAAGTCCTTCCACAAGAACGAACACCCAACCCTGCCATCATGCTGGACCACGACGACCGCCCCTGGGGGCGCTGGGAAGAGTATCTCAACGAGCCCGGCTACCGGGTCAAACGCATCATCGTCCACCCAGGGCAACGCCTCTCCCTCCAGAAGCACGAGCATCGGAAGGAGCACTGGGTCATTGCCGAGGGACAGGGACAGTTCACGCTCGACGGAGACGTGCGGCCCGTGAAGACGGGCGACAGCCTCTTCATCCCCCTCGGCGGCGTGCATCGCATCGAGAACGACGGCGACGAGCACCTCATCATCATCGAGACCCAGCTCGGCCTGTGCCTCGAAGACGATATCATCCGCCTCGAAGACGACTACGGCCGCGAATGAAGATCTTTGATCGATCAAAGTACCGCCTCGCGGGCCTGCCGCGCCTCGCCGGGCTCTCCCGCTTGGGCTTGGCTGCCTGCCTGCTGCTCCTCGCGGGCTGCGCCGGTTCGCGGGCGACACCGCCCGACCTCGCCCTCGTCGATCCCGGCGCGACGGCGGAGACGAAGGCGCTCTACGCCAACCTGAAGCGGCTCGCCTCCGGCGCCGTCCTCTTCGGCCACCAGGATGACCTCGCCTACGGCGTCACATGGAAGCGCGAGAAAGGCCGCTCCGACGTCAAAGATGTCGTTGGGGCCTACCCCGCCGTCTTCGGCTGGGAGCTGGGCGACCTCGAACTGGGCCATGAGGCGAACCTCGACGGCGTCAACTTCAAGGACATGAAAGGGTGGATTAAGGAGGGGTATAAGGCGGGCAGCGTCGTCACGATTGCCTGGCACCTCAACAACCCCGTCTCAGGCGGCAACGCCTGGGACACCACGCGCGCCGTCCACACCCTCCTCCTCGGCGGCGCCAACCACGCGACCTACAAACGCTGGCTCGACACCTTCGCCGACTTTGTGGGCGACCTCGAAGTGGGGGCCTTTCGGTGGCTCGGTTTGGGCACCCCCATCCCCGTCATCTTCCGGCCGTTCCATGAGCACACGGGCGGGTGGTTCTGGTGGGGCAAGGGCCACGCCTCGCCCGATGAGTACAAGCAGCTCTGGCGCTTCACGGTGGACTACCTGCGCGATGAGAAAGGCCTGCACAACCTCCTCTACGCCTACTCGCCCGACCACTTCACCTCGGAAGCGGAATACCTCGAACGCTACCCCGGCGACGCCTACGTGGATATTTTCGGCTACGACGATTACGGCTCGCTCCGCACCGACGAGGGCGTGGCGCGACTGACGGAAAACCTCCGCACGGTGGTGGAGTTGGCCGAGGCGCGCGGCAAGATCGCCGCCCTGACGGAGACGGGCCTGGAGGGCGTACCGGACGAGGACTGGTGGACGAATCGCCTCCTCGCCGCCATCGAGGGCGATCCCGTTGCCCGCCGCATCGTATACGCGCTCGTGTGGCGCAACGCGAACGAGGCCGACAAGCCCGGCCATCACTACGCGCCCTACACCGGCCACCCCAGCGCCCCTAACTTCGTGCGGTTCTACGAGCACCCCTTCGTCCTCTTCGCCGACGAGCTGCCGGACCTTTATCGCTACCGTTGATTTTCTCGCTCGAACGGAGAAAAAAATGAAACGCAGATGACGCAGATTCAGCGGATCTGGCGTCGCGAAAATCCACCCACATCAGCCCCACCAGCGTTATCCGTGCTCTATTCACACTCAATCTAGATCATGCCGACTGGCTCCAAAACATCCGGTACCTACAGAGCCGCCTTCGTCGTGGTGACGAGCCTCTTTTTCATTTGGGGCTTCATCACGGTGATGGTAGATGCGCTCATCCCACGCCTGAAGGCCGTCTTCGAGCTTACCTATTTCGAGGCGGGGCTGGTGCAGTTCGCCTTCTTCACAGCCTACGCGATCGTGTCGATACCGGGCGGGCTGCTGATCGCGCGGATCGGCTACAAGCGCGGCGTGCTGGTGGGGCTGTTGACGATGGGCGTGGGGTGCCTGCTGTTCTACCCGGCGGCCTCGCTGCGCCTCTTCGGCATTTTCCTCCTCGCGCTCTTCGTCCTGGCCGGGGGGATCACGACGTTGCAGGTGGCGGCCAACCCCTACGTGGCAGCGCTCGGCTCGGCGCGCACAGCCTCCAGCCGGCTGAACCTGGCGCAGGCGTTCAACTCGCTCGGCACGACGCTCGCGCCCCTCGTGGCGGCGGCCTTCATCCTCGGCTCGGCAGTGATGCCGTCGGACCAGATCGCGGCGATGCCGGAGGCGGAAAGGCTGGGGTATTACGCGACGGAAGCGGCGGCGGTGCAAGGGCCGTTCCTCGTCCTCGCCGCTGTCCTGCTCGTCCTGACCGTCGGCTTCTCTCTTTTCGACCTGCCGAAGATCCTGGAGACGGACGACCATCGGACTGGCAGCTACCGCCGCGCCGTCCGCTTCCCGCACCTGATGCTGGGCGCCCTCGGCATCTTCGTCTACGTCGGCGCCGAGGTAACGATTGGCAGCTACCTTGTCAACTACTTCCTCTCGCTCGATGTGGAGGCGCTGGTGGCGGGGCGACCTTTCATGCGGACGCTCGCCGAAACGCTGTCGGGCGGCGACCTGGCGGCCCTCAACCCGGCGCGGCTGGCTGGCACGTTCGTGGTTTTCTACTGGGGCGGCGCCATGGTGGGGCGCTTCATCGGGGCGGGGCTGTTGCAGTTCATCCAGCCCGGACGGCTGCTGGCCGTCTACGGCGGCGTGGTCATCGTCCTGCTGGGGCTGACGATGATGGCCTCGGGGCTGGGGGCGATGTGGACGATCCTCGCCATCGGCCTGTTCAACTCCATCATGTTTCCGACTATCTTTACCCTTGCCATCGACGGGCTGGGCGAGCACACGGCGCAAGGATCGGGCATCCTCTGCACGGCCATCGTGGGCGGCGCCATCATCCCGCCCCTCTACGGCGCCCTCGCCGACCAGATCGGGCTGCAAGCGGCCTTCCTCCTGCCCGCCGCCTGCTACCTCTACATCATCTTCTACGGGGCGAAAGGCGCCGCGATGGGGCGGTCCGCTACCGCCGAGGCGACGCTTTCTCCATGAACCCACCTGGATTTCGAAGGACGAATGTCGAACAAGAAACCGAAGGTTACCGAAGGAATTGTTGAATGAAGAAGGAACGGACTCGGTCCTGAGGGGCGCCTCGGCCCTCTACAGGAGCGCGCTCCTTCATCATTCAGCATTCGTCATTCGCCCTTCAAAACAGGCTCCATCAAGTCGACTGGCTACCGCTATTACCTCCCATATCCCTTTCACCCCCAAGACTGAGATCAGCCATGCGAACCTTGCTCCTGCTGACGTTCATGTTGTCGCTCGCTCCGTCCACCTTCGCGCAACTCCGGCCCTCCCTACTCTTCAGTGACGGGATGGTGATGCAGCGTGGCACCGAGGTGCCTGTGTGGGGCTGGGCCGCGCCCGGTGAGGCCGTCACCGTCATGTTCGACGGGCAATCCTACACCACCGAGGCGGACGCCGACGGCGCGTGGCGCGTGCGCCTTCCGGCGATGGCTGCCGGCGGCCCCTACGAGATGACGATTCAGGGGGCGGACGAAGATATGCGCGTGCGCGACATCCTCATGGGCGACGTGTGGGTGGCCTCGGGGCAGAGTAACATGGAGTGGACCGTGGCGAACGTGAACGACGCCGAGACCGAGATTGCCGCCGCCGATGATCCCCACATCCGGCATTTCAAGGTGCCGCAGTCGTGGTCGTATGCGCCGGAGACGACGCTTGCCGGAGGAAGCTGGGAGCAGGCCGATCCAGCACATGTCGGCAACTTCACCGCCGTCGGCTACTTCTTCGCCCGCGCCCTCCGTGCGTCCTTTGCCGATAATGGCAGAGACGTACCCATCGGGATCCTCAACACGAGTTGGGGCGGCAGCCGCATCGAGCCGTGGATGAGCGCCGAGGTGCTGGGCCTCGACGAGGCGGCGCTGCGCGCCCTCGAAGCGAAGGAGCGCGCCGATCAGGAAGCCCTTCTGGAAGGCCTCCGCGCCCGACTCGGCGACCTGCCTACGGAGGATGCAGGATGGGCGGACGGCAAGGCGGTGTGGGCCGCACCCGACCTCGACGATGCCGGCTGGGCAGCCATCGCGGTGCCCGGCGTCTGGGAGCAGGCCGGCTACGAAGGCATGGACGGCATCGCCTGGTACCGCACCACCTTTGCGCTGACTGAGGAAGAGGCGCAGCAGGGCGTCACCCTCGGTCTCGGCATGATCGACGACTCGGACATCACCTGGGTCAACGGCGTGGAGGTGGGGCGGATATACAATGCTTACAACCAGGCGCGCATCTACGAAGCCCCGGCCTCGGCCCTGCGTGCGGGCGCCAATGTTCTCACGGTCCGCGTCGAGGACACAGGCGGCGGGGGTGGCATCCACGGCAGCAGCGACATGCTGTTCGTCGAGGCCGGCGGTGCAAAGCGGCCCCTTGCCGGGACGTGGCGATTCAGGGTCGGCGCGGTGACGGTCAGCCCGGACGGGCAGCGCATCAACAAGGTGCCGACCGTGTTGTGGAACAAGATGGTGCATCCGCTCCTGCCGTTCCCTATCAAAGGCGCTATCTGGTACCAGGGCGAATCGAACGCCAACAACCTGGCGGAGGCCGTCGCCTACAAAGAACTCTTTCCGCAGATGATCGAAGGCTGGCGCGCGGCGTGGGGGCAGGGCGATTTTCCGTTTCTCTGGTCCCAGCTCGCCAACTTCATGGCGGTGGACGCGGCGCCCCCGGCGGAGAGCAACTGGGCGACGCTCCGCGAATCGCAGTCCGCCGCCCTCGCCCTTCCCAACACCGGGCAGGCTGTCATCATCGACATTGGCGAGGCCGACGACATCCACCCGCGCAACAAGCAGGACGTGGGCCGGCGTCTCGCCCTGGCGGCACAGAAGGTGGCCTACGGCGGGGACCTCGTCTACGCCGGCCCCACCTATCGCCAGCATGTGGTGCAGAACGGACAGGTGATCATCGCCTTCGACCACGTCGGCAACGGGCTGGAAGCGCGGAACGGCGACCTGGGCGGCTTCGCCCTTGCCGGGACCGACAAACAGTGGGCCTGGGCTGACGCGAAGATCGAGGGCAACCGGGTGGTGGTGTGGAGCGAGGCCGTGCCCGAACCTGTGGCGGTGCGCTACGCCTGGGGCAACAATCCGGAAAGCGCCAACCTCTACAACGACGAGGGCCTGCCCGCCGTGCCGTTTCGGACGGATGCGTGGTAGATCAATGCCTCGCACGAAGAATCATATCGTTGGCGCCTTCGAGATGCGCTTCGGCGAGGCGCCCGCGTGCGTCGTCAGGGCGCCGGGCCGGGTCAACCTGATCGGCGAGCACACCGACTACAACGACGGGTTCGTGCTGCCCATCGCCATCGACCGGGCCGTCTGGATCGCCCTCCGCCCCCGCCCTGAACGGCAGGTGGACGTGTTTTCGCTCGACTACGAGACCGGCCTCCGCTTCGACCTCGACCAGCTAGAAAAGGCAGGCGACGGCTGGGGCGAATACGTGAAAGGCGTGGCATGGGCGCTGCAAGACGCCGGGCACGCGCTCTCGGGCTGGGAAGGCGTCGTCGCAGGCGACGTGCCGCGCGGGGCGGGCCTGTCCTCCTCGGCGGCGCTGACGCTAGCGGTGGCGCGTGCCTTCGCGGCGACGGGCGGCCTGCCCTGGCATCCGACCGAGATGGCCCGCCTCGGGCAACGCGTGGAGAACGAATGGATCGGCGTGCGGTGCGGTATCATGGACCAGATGATCGTAGCCCACGGGCGGCCCGGCGCGGCCCTGCTCATCGACTGCCGCACACTCGCTGCAGAGACGGCCCCGCTGCCCGAGGCGACGGCGGTGGCGGTGCTGGACACCGGCACGCGGCGCGGCCTCGTCGATTCGGCCTACAATGAGCGGCGACGCCAGTGCGAGGAAGCGGCCCGCTTCTTCGGCGTGCGCGCGCTGCGCGACGTAGACTCGACAACCTTCGAGAAAAAGAGTGACGCCCTCAACGAGACGACACGCCGCCGCGCCCGCCATGTCGTCACCGAAAACGCGCGCACCCTCGCGGCGGCCGAGGCGTTGCGCGCCGGGGACGCCCTCGCCTTCGGCGTGCTTATGAACACCAGCCACGCCAGCCTCCGCGACGACTTCGAGGTGTCGAGCCGTGCACTTGACGCCATCGCCGAGATCGCCCGGAAGCACCCAGCCTGCTACGGCGCGCGGATGACAGGGGCAGGCTTCGGCGGCTGTGGCGTGGCGCTGGTGCAGGCCCGCCAAGCATCCGCGTTCGCAGAAACCGTAACCGAAGGCTATCGGGCACGGACGGCGCTGGAGCCGCAGGTATACCTCTGCCGCCCAAGCCGCGGTGTGCAGCTGCTCAAGAGCGATCACGGTCAGCCTGTCGTAAAGACGAAAGCTGATGGTTGACGGCCGCCCGCTGAGAGCCTGTTTGTGAATAGGGTCCGAGAAGCGAGAACGAGCGAGGGCGGGGCCTTTCGCAGAACGGAAGCTCATTCATAAACAGGCGCTAACTACTCCACTGGTACGCCGCTGCCTTTTAAAGCAACTCAAAAAACGCCAAGTACCCTAAATGGAATTCACCCTCCTTGACTATATAGTCTTCGGCGGATACTGCCTGGTCATCGTCGGGCTTGGCCTCTGGGTTTCGCGTGAAAAAGAAGGACATGAGAAAGACACCGAGGACTACTTCCTGGCGAGCAAGGCGCTGCCCTTTTGGGCCATCGGCGCTTCGCTCATCGCCTCGAACATCTCGGCGGAACAGTTCATCGGCATGTCCGGCTCCGGCTTCCGTGTGGGCCTGGCGATAGCCTCGTACGAGTGGATGGCGGCAGTGACGCTGCTGATCGTCGCCTGGTTCTTCCTGCCCATCTACCTCGAAAAGGGCATCTTCACGATGCCGCAGTTCCTCGAAATGCGCTACGACCACCGGGTGCGGACGCTACTGGCCGTCTTCTGGCTGCTCGTCTACGTCTTCGTCAACCTGACAAGCGTACTTTATCTCGGGGCGCTTGCTATGAATGGCATCATGGGCACGCCGATGTGGGGCGGCATCCTGGGGCTGGCCCTCTTCGCCACGGTCTACAGCATCTACGGCGGCCTGAAGGCGGTGGCGTGGACCGATGTGGTGCAGGTCGTCGTCCTCATCGGCGGCGGCCTGGCCACGACCTATTTCGCCCTCGACGCCTACAGCGGCGACGGCAGCGGCGCGTTGGCCGGCTTCTCGCAGCTCCTCAACGAGGCCGGCGACCGGTTCAACATGATCCTCTTCGAGGGAGAGCTGCTGTACCGCGACGACACCGGCGCCCTGCAGGACGCGTACGACCTGCTGCCGGGGCTGGCCGTCCTCCTGGGCGGCATGTGGATCGCCAACCTGTTCTACTGGGGCTGCAACCAGTACATCATCCAGCGCGCCCTCGCTGCGAAGAACCTCAAAGAGGCGCAAAGGGGGTTGGCCTTCGCGGCCTACCTGAAGCTGCTGCTGCCGCTCGTCGTCGTCATTCCCGGCATCGTCGCCTACGCGCTCGATGCCCCCATTCAGCGAGGGGACGAAGCCTATCCCTGGCTGCTGGGGCAGTACCTCGGGCCGGGCCTCAAGGGGCTGGCCTTCGCCGCCCTCGTTGCCGCCGTCGTCTCCTCCCTGGCCTCCATGATGAACAGCACGGCGACGATCTTCACCATCGACCTCTACAAGTCAATGAAGCCGGCGTCGTCGGAGCGCCACCTGGTGCGGGTGGGGCGGATCGTGAGCCTGGTCTGCGTCGTCGTCGGGGCGTTGCTGGCGCCGCAGCTCGCCCGGCTCGATCAGGCGTTTCAGTACATCCAGGAGTACACCGGCTTCATCAGCCCCGGTGTGCTCGCCATCTTCATCCTCGGGCTGTTCTGGAAAAAGGCTACGCCCAATGCGGCACTCGTCTCGGCCCTTCTCAGCATCCCGCTCTCGGCCGCCATGAAGTTTCTCACGCCGGGGGTGCCCTTCATGCACCGCATGGGCATTGTCTTCCTCGTCTCCGTGGTGATCATCGTGGCGATCTCCCTTTACGAGGGCAAGGGGCAGGACCACCCCAGAGCCATCCATCTGGGCCGCTTCCGCCTCGTGGGCGACCCGGTCTACAGCGTCGCCGCCTTCGGCATCCTGGGCATCACGGCGGCGCTCTACGCCATTTTCTGGTAAGCCTGGGGGGAGGATGCCGCGATGAGCCTTTTCCTGAACACCGTGGAAGCGAGCGAGGTTTTTAGCGTACAGTATATAG
>JAHEMB010000729.1 GCA_024643915.1 Rhodothermaceae bacterium
CGCTGATAATGAAAAGAGCGATGAGGGCAAAGACGAGCAGGAAGGCAACCCCGACGCGCTGCCCGGAGGGCGCGTGCCAGCGTTGTGGGGTTTCCAGGCTCCGCTTCCACCGTAGCACCGCCGGCCCGGCTCCCCACAGGATAGGCCCGACGATGAGCACGCCCTGCACGAAGGCCCCCAGCCACCACCCTTGCCACACCGCAAAGAACTGGGACAGGCCCAGCCGGTTCGTGTGCGACCAGATGAAGGCACCGGACGACCCCAGTAGCCCACCCAGAAACATGGCGAAGACGTAGAAGAGAAAAGCCGACCAGGCACGCAGATCAACCCTGAACGGCGCGGCGCGGAAAGCGAGGGCCAGCACAGCCAACCCGAGCGGATCGGCGAAGGCGAAAAGAAGCGCCCACGGCAGCGGCATTCCCCCGAAAAGCGCTAGAGCGAACGTGGACAGGTACGCCGGGATGAACCCCCACCAGAACCCGAACCAGAGGGTGAGGAGGGTGCACAGCACGAGGGGCGGATACACCGTCACGTACGTCTGGACCCCGCCTATCTCCAGCGGCAGGCCGGACCAGTCGTAATAGATGCTGGCGAGGCCGAGGCCAAGGCTGAGCAGCAGGCCCAGGCCCCAGCCTACGAGGAGGATGCGGTGCGCGGGCTGCCCGGGCCGCCGCAGGACCCCCCCGAGGGGCACGGCCGCATACAGCCGATCCGAACGCCCCGGCGGTGCGGGTAGGGAAAGCACGGTCGTCACGAGCTTGACGCTAACTGTTCACGGATCGAATCGAGCAAGTGGGCCTCCTCGACGATGGGCTTCTGCACGTAGCCATCGAAGCCGAGGGCGAGGAAGTGTTCGCGGTCGCCGCGCATGGCGTGGGCCGTCAGGGCGATGACGGGCAGGGCGCGGAGGCGGGCATCCTCGCGCAGGGCGCCGAGCACCGCCACGCCGTCCATTTCGGGCAGGGAGATATCGAGGAGCACGAGGTCGGGCGGATCGGCCCGCAGGCCGCGCAGCGCCTCGACGCCGGTAGCATAGGCCGTCGTGGCGTAGGCGTCTTCGAGGAGGGCCTCCACCAACAGCCGGTTGTCGGGGTTATCCTCAACGATGGCGATTCGCTTCATGGGCTTACATCTTTTCTTTGCACAGCAAGGGCGTGGTCCACTTCGGCGGCAGCCGCTTCGAGGCGGGCGAGGAGGCGGGGGAGTTCGTCGAGGCGCCCGGCGTGGGCCTGCTGCTCCATCTCTTCGGCGGCCCGGCGCAAGCATACCGCGCCGAAGTTGCCCGCGCTGGACTTGAGCGAGTGCATGGACTGCGCCACGGTGTCGGCCTCCCCTCGTTCCACCCCCGTCCGCGCCGCACCAAGCCGATCTTTCATCGTTTCCAGAAACGCATCGATCATACGCAACACGAAACGGTCACCGCCCAACCGCTGAAGACGCGCAAGGGCCTGCTCGTCGATGGGCGGATCGGCCTTCATAGCAAAAGGCGTCGGAGAGGTTAGCGGGGTGCCGGATCTGTTTTGTCTCGTCAAAGATAAGCGCAAGAGGCGGCGCATGCCTCCCCGTCGTGCTCCACGCCTGTCCTAACCGAGGGCCTGCCTTGGCTTGCGCTTCGTCGCTTTCCTGGCGCGGGCCGCCCGTTCTGGGTACCGTCCACCCAGGTTTGCCATTGCCAAGCTGCACCCCTTACGTGTATCTTCACGTATCCTTCGCCCTTGCATCCACCCCGGACCATCTCTCTATCACCCACCTTGAGGTTACCATGAGATATTTCGCTACCATC
Source organism: Rhodothermaceae bacterium (assembly GCA_024643915.1). Classification (GTDB taxonomy): domain Bacteria; phylum Bacteroidota; class Rhodothermia; order Rhodothermales; family JAHEMB01; genus JAHEMB01. The sequence continues at coordinate 1,784 of JAHEMB010000729.1, forward strand.
CTGACAGTCGTCCTACTATTTAGCGCTGACACTGCCTGGGCGCAGACCGGCCGGATCACCGGCACCGTCACCGATGCCATTTCAGGCGATCCCCTGCCGGGCGCCAACGTCGCCATCCCGAGCCGCCAGCTCGGCACCACCACGGACGGCAACGGGCAGTACACGCTCCAGGCGCCGGCAGGCACCTACCAGTTACAGGTGAGCTTCGTCGGCTTCAAGACGCAGCAGCGGTCCGTGACGATCTCGTCGGGCGGCACGGCCACGGAGAGCTTCCAGCTCGAAGAGGACTTTATCGGCGCGGGCGAGGTTGTCGTCGTGGGCACCCGCCGGGCCGACCGCACGGTCGTCGATTCGCCCGTGCCGGTGGACGTGCTGACGCCGGCCGACCTGCAAGCGAGCGGCATGCGCGAGACGACCCAGCTTTTGCAGCTCCTCGTGCCTTCCTATAACGCCCCGCAGGCATCCATCACCGACGGCTCCGACCACGTCCGCCCGGCCACGCTCCGGGGGCTGGGGCCGGACCAGGTGCTCGTGCTCGTCAACGGCAAGCGGCGCTACACGAGTGCCCTCGTCCACGTCAACGGCTCGGTGGGGCGCGGCTCCACCGGCACCGACCTCAACGCCATCCCCGCCAGCGCCATCGAGCGCGTCGAGGTCCTGCGCGACGGCGCCGCCGCCCAGTACGGCTCCGACGCCATCGCGGGCGTCATCAATATCATCCTCAAGGAGCGCCGGGGGCTCGATGCCTCGGCCAGCTACGGCCAGTACATCAGCTCAGAGCAGCGCGGCTACGATCCCGGCGAAGGCTTGCGTTCCGGCGAGGACGCTTCTTCCTTTTCCTGGGATGATCCCGGCGAGAGCGGTTATGTGCTCACCGGCGGACCGGAG
>JAHEMB010000064.1 GCA_024643915.1 Rhodothermaceae bacterium
ACGTTGATGAAGGCGTAGAGCTTCTGCTTCCGCAGGCTCCGCAGGGCGATGGTGAGATAGCTCTTTAGCATGTTGTTCTTCGTACGCTCACTTTGTTCACTTTAGGACGCTCCCCTTCGGCTCGCTGTCGTGCTTCGTTCTTTGGGAAATGCTGCGGAATGTCTCCCCGAAGCACGAAGAACAAAGAACGAAGAACTACTCGTACCGTAGCGCCTCGACGGGGTCGGTGAGGGCGGCGCGGATGGCGTGGTAGCTCACCGTCGCCAGGGCCACGGCGAGGGCCGCCAGTCCCGCCAGCGCGAAGATCCACCAGGCTGTCTCGGTGCGGTAAGCGAAGTCGTCGAGCCAGCGCCCGGCGGCGAGGTAGGCGAGGGGCGTTGCCACGAGGAAAGCCACCCCCACGAGCCGGGCGAACTGCTTCGAGAGCAAGAGGGCGATGCTGCCCACACTCGCGCCCATCACCTTGCGCACACCGATCTCTTTGGTGCGCCGCTCGGCGGTGAACGCCGCGAGGCCGAACAGCCCCAGGCAGGCGATCAGAATAGAGAGGGCGGCGAAGAGGCCAAAGAGCGTGCCCACCCGCTGCTCCGTCTGGTAGAGCGCGTCGTATTGCGCATCCAGAAAAGTGTAGGTGAACGGCGCCTCGGGGCCAAGGGCCTGCCACTTTTTATCGAGGAAAGCCAGCGTGCCGGCGAGGTCGTCGGTGGCGACTTTCACGAGGAGGTAATCGAACGTGAAGGGCACCACCTGCATCACCAGGGGGCCGATCTCGGCGTGGAGCGAGCGGTAGTGAAAATCCTTTACCACGCCCACGATGGGCCCGGTGCGCGCCACCTGCCAGCCCTCGGCACCCGGCAGGTAGAAGTCGAGCTGCTTGCCGAGGGGATCGTTCCACGCCGCCCCGCCTTCAGCCCGCAACTGCGCGAGGGCCGCCTCGTTGATCAGGAAGCCACTCGTGTCCGAGGCGATCTCCCTGGAGAAAGCCCGCCCCTGCGCCATCTCCATCCCCAGCACGTCGGTGTACTCGGGATCGACGAAGTAGGTGTCCCAGCCCGGCAGGTCGTTCTCCGGCCAGCCTTCGGGGCGGTACAGAAAGTCGCTGACGCCCGCGCCCGGCACGTTGTCGCTGGCCGTAGCGGCGAGGACGTTCGGGTGCTGCAACACCTCGCGTTTCACCAGCTCGTAGCGCGCCCCCAGCCTATCGCCGAAATCGAGCATGAGGGTCTGTGCTTTCTCGAACCCCAACCGCGTGTTCTGCACGTAGGCAAGCTGCCGGTAAATGACGAATGTGCCGGCGATGAGGAAGATGGAGATAGCGAACTGGAAAACGACGAGCCCGCGCCGCAGCAGCCCCCCCGCCGCGCCCGGCTGCGCTGTGCCCTTGAGCGTCTGGATGGGTTTGAAGGCGGCGAGGAAGAAGGCCGGGTAGCTGCCCGCCACCAGGCCGACGAAAAGCGCCAGCCCGACGAGGCCGAGCCCCAGGAACACGCCGTCGCTTGCCGCGAGGACGAGGTCTTTGCCCGTCAGGTCGCGGAAGGCGGGCAGGAGGACCGAGGTCAGCCCCGCCGCCACGGCGAGGGCCAGCCCGGCCAGCAGGAGAGACTCGCTCATGAACTGTGCAATGAGTTGCCCTTTGTGGGCGCCCAGCACCTTCCGCATCCCCACCTCGCGCGCCCGCTGCATCGACCGCGCCGTCGCCAGGTTCATGAAATTGATGCAGGCCACGAGCAAAATTAGCAGGGCCACCGCCGAGAAAAGATAGACGTAGGCGATGTTGCCCTGCGGCGCGATGTCATATTCGAGATGCGCCGAGCGGAGGTGGATGTCGAGGAGCGGCTGGATGCCGAAGTGGTCCCATGCCTCGCTTGTGTGCCGCTCGAAGAAGGCGGGCAGCCGGGCCTCCACCTCGGCCGCCGTCGCGCCCTCCTCCAGCAGCAGGTAGGTGAAGAGCCAGTTGGTCCGCCAGTTCTCCATCCGCCGCGACCGCTGCGCCACCCATTCGAACGATGTCATCAGGTCGAAGCGGAAGTGCGCCGTGCGCGGCCAGTCCTCGACAACGCCCGTGACGGTTAACACCACCGGCTCCTCGAACCGCACCGTGAGGGTCTGCCCGAGGGGATTCTCGTCGCCGAAGTATTTCTCGGCGGCGGAGCGGGAAAGGACGAGGGCGTCGGGGCGGGTGAGGGCCGTCTGCGGGCTCCCCTGGACGAACGAGCAGTTGAAAATATTGAAGAAGCTCGAATCGGCGGTGTAGACCGTTTCGGTGAAGGCGGCGCCGTCGGCGCGTTCAACGAGCACGTCTCCCTCCCCCATGATCCGCGCTGCCTGTGCCACGCCGGGCAGGTTGGCCGCCATCGCCGGCCCCATCGGTGCGGCGGAGAGGGCCGACGTCTGCCGCACGAGCCGGGCGATGCGGTCGGCGTTTGCGTGGTGGCGGTCGTAGCGCACCTCGTCGCGGACGAAGAGCAGGATCAACAGGCACCCCGCCATCCCCACCGCCAGCCCAAACACATTGATGCCGGCGTACACCCGGTGCCGACGCAAATTACGAAGGGCGACGAGGAGGTAGTTTCTCCACATGAGCGCTGGCTGCGAATCGTTCCAGGAAGAGGTGATCCCCTGGCCCGAATTCAACTAGCATGCCATCCCGCCCAGTCGCCTGTTTACGCTGGACTTAACTCCTGGAAGCGCGCCTTTGTCACGGGGGAGAAGTGTTCGTGCATGGGCACCGCCTGTTCGCAGGCGAACAGTGCTGCTGCACACCCCCAAGCCGGACGCAGCGTAGTGAAGGGGCGTTCAGGTCCCTCGTTGAGACCACGGGAGAACGATTCGTTTAAAGCAACCAGCAAACCGTGCTCAAGCCCAATCTTCCTTAGAGTCTGTATGTGAAGATTCGTGATGGACTGCAAACGGCTGCGAAGGGCGTGCTCTACGTTGCGCTGCATCGACGATGCCCCGGCATCGCCTGCTTCGCGTGCCTTGATCGCGCCCGTCTCGCTCGTTTTCGCCTTCATCTTAACTCCACCATACAGACTCTTACCCCATCGCCCCCACCACCTCGTCGGTCGCGTGGAGGGCGGCGTCGAGATTTTCGGGCTGGCGGCCGCCGGCGGTAGCGAGTTGAGGTCGCCCGCCGCCCCCGCCACCCACCCGCTTGGCCAGGGCGCCGACGAGCGCGCCGGCCTTGAGGCTGGTGCTTTTGACGAGGTCGTCGGCCACGCTTGCGACCAGGTAGACCTTCTCGCCATCGGGCGCCACGGCGCCGAGGACGGCCACGGCCCCGTCGCCCAGTCGGTCGCGGAGGGTCTGGCCGAGGGTGCGGAGGGCGTCCATCTCCACCCCGTCGAGGCGGCCCGTGACGACGCGGGCCGCGCCCACCTGCCGGGCGTTCTTTACAAAGGCGTCAAGTTGCCCTTCGAGCTGGGCTTGCTGGGCCTGCTCCAGCTCTTTTTCGAGCCGCTTGCTCTGCTCGATCAGATCGGCCACTTCCTCATCGACCGGGCGCTGGAGAGTGCGGAACTGCCCGCGCGCCCGCTCCAACTCGCCGATTTCCTGGTAGAGATGCCGGAGCGCGTCCATCCCGGCGAACGCTTCCACACGGCGGATGCCGGCGGCCACCGAGCCTTCGGAGACGAACCGGAAGACGCCCAACTCTCCCGAGGCGCCGACATGCGTGCCGCCGCAGAGTTCGACCGAGAACCCCGGATCGAAGGTGATGACACGGACGCGGTCGCCGTACTTCTCGCCAAAGAGGGCCATGGCGCCGCGCGCGAGGGCCTCCTCCAGGGGCACGTCGCGCTCCTCCTGCTTCGGGATGTTGCGCTGGATGACTTCGTTCACACGGTGCTCGACTTCACGTAGCTCCTCGGGCGTGACGCGCTCGAAGTGGCTGAAATCGAAGCGCAGGCGCTCCGGGGCGACGAGCGAGCCTTTCTGCTGGACGTGCCGGCCCAGCACCTCGCGCAGGGCGGCGTGCATCAGATGCGTGGCGCTGTGGTGCTTCACGATGCGCTCGCGCCGCGCCGCGTCCACAGTTGCTACAACCGGCGCGTCGAGGGCTTCGGGGAGGCGGTCCACGGTATGGATGATGCGGCCCTGCTGCTTCTGCGTGTCGAGCACGCGAATCTCCTCGTCGCCGATGCGGAGCAGGCCGGTGTCGCCCACCTGACCGCCGCTCTCGGCGTAGAAGGGCGTCTGGTCGAGGACGAGCTGGTGCTGTATCTCTTGCTCGCTAACCGGCACGCTGCGCACGGCACGGACGTGGGCGCCTTCGACCTCCATCTGGTCGTAACCGACGAAGACCGAGTCCTCGCCCTGGCCGACCTCGCGCGCCGCCTCTGGAGTGAGCGTTGCGGTGTATACCTGCGGAGTATTTTCGATGAGACCGGCGCGAATGTCGACGGGTACGCGCCACTCAGTGCTTGCATTATCGTCGGCGCGGAACGTAGCGGCGGCGCGGGCGCGGGTGCGCTGCTGCTGCATCAGCTTTTCGTAGGCCGCCATGTCCACGCCCAGCCCTTCCTCCCGCGCCATCAACTCGGTCAGATCGACGGGGAAGCCGTAGGTGTCGTGCAGGAGGAAGGCCACTTCGCCCGGCATCTCGCGGCGCGCGGCGGCCCCGCTGAACCGGTCGAGGATCGTCTCGCGGTCGTCGGCGTCGACGTAGGCTTTTTCGAGCAGGTCGAGCGTCTGTCGGTCGGTTTTGAGTTCGCCCAGGACCTCATCGAGTTGCTGCCCGTTGGGGCCGGGGAGTTCTTCCAGCCCGGCGAGTTGCTTGACGTAGGGCGTGATGCGCTCGAAGAAGCTGAGGCCGGTGCCGAGCGTCTCCAAAAAGCCCTCCTCCTCGGCCCGCAGCACGCGCTCGATGTATTCCTGCTGCCGCGCTAACTCGGGGAACGACTTCGCCATCTTCTCCTTGAGCGGGGCGACGAGCTTGTACAGAAACGGCTCGCGGAAACCCAGCGTCTGGTAACCGTAGCGGACGGCGCGGCGGAGGATGCGGCGGATGACGTAGCCCCGCCCCACGTTGCCCGGCATCACGCCGTCGGCCACGGCGAAGGCGGCGGCGCGCACATGGTCGGCGATGACGCGCATTGCCACGCGGATCTTCTCGCGCTCGGTCTCGCTCGCCACGGCCAGGTCATCGTAACCCTTCACCTCGTCGCGGGGCGAGAGGGCGGCGGTCTGCTGAAGGATCGGGGCGAAGAGGTCGGTGTCGTAGTTGCTGGATTTGCCCTGGAGGACGGCCACCACGCGCTCGAAGCCCATGCCCGTATCGACGTGCTTCGCGCTGAGGGGTTCGAGGCTGCCGTCAGGCTGGGCGTTGTACTGGATGAAGACGAGGTTCCAGATCTCCATCACGCGCGGGTCGTCGGCGTTGACGAGGCTCGCGCCGGGCGTCTTCGCGCGCTCCTCGTCGCTCCGCAGATCGACATGGATCTCAGAGCAGGGGCCGCAGGGGCCGGTGTCGCCCATCATCCAGAAATTGTCTTTGGAGCCGCAGAAGAGGACGTGGTCGGGGTTGATGGTCGTCTCGCTCTTCCACAGGTCGGCGGCCTCGGTGTCGGCCTCCAGGTCCAGCTTCTCATCGCCTTCGTGGACGGTGGCGTAGAGGCGGTCTGCTTCCAGTCCCCATTGATCCACAAGCAACTCCCACGCCCAGCGAATGGCTTCCTGCTTGAAATAGTCGCCGAAGCTCCAGTTGCCCAGCATCTCGAAGAAGGTGTGGTGGTAGGTGTCGTGGCCCACCTCTTCGAGGTCGTTGTGCTTGCCGGATACGCGCAGGCACTTCTGCGTATCGACGGCGCGGACGTAGGGACGGCTGCCGGTTTCGAGGAAGACGTCCTTGAACTGGTTCATCCCGGCGTTGGTGAAGAGGAGCGTGGCATCGCCGTGGGGGACGATGGAGGCGCTCGGCACGATCTCGTGCCCCTTCTCTTCAAAGAAGGTCAGAAAATCGTCGCGGATCTGTTCGGAAGTCTTGCTCATCGGTGAATCGATCAAAGGGCAGTGCGAAAGACAAAGCACTCCGAACGCCGTGCCGCCGCCGATTGTGCCCGCTTTGTTCGCGGCAGGAAAGGAAGAATGGACGAAAGGAGGAAAGGGGGAGCCGGGGAGTGGACGTGTGGACGTGTGGACGTGTGGACGTGTGGACGTGTGGACGAAAGCAAAGCCAAGAACACCTCGTTGGTCAAGCAAGGCAAGCGCATCGCCTCGCTATCCTCCATCTTTTATCCTCTAACCTCTCCCACGCCGCTGCTTGCGCCGGGCCTGGGCGATATCGCTGGGGACGCCGGGCGAGACGTACGGGTGCCCTTGGGCGAAGAAGCGCCAGGGCCGCTCCACACCGCGCGTAAGGCCGATGCGCGAGGTGGCGGCGAGGAGCCAGTCCGGTCGCGCCGCCGGCTCCTCGAAGTAGAGGGGGGGCGCCGTCAGATCCGTGCGGTGGAAGGCGCCGTCGATGTCGAAGGCGAGGGTGAGCTTGCCGGGGCCGTTGGTCAGGTCGCGGTCGCGGCGGATGTTGGGACGGTGGGCGCGCATCATTTCGAGGCCCTCCTCGGGCGCCACGGCGCGGAGGAGGACGGCGCCGCCGATGCCCTCCGGCTCCGTCACCACGTTGAGCAGCCAGTGGACGCCGTAGCTGACGTAGACGTAGGCCGTGCCGGGCGCGGCGAAGAGGTCGTAGGCCCGCCCCTCGGGCCGCACCAGCCCCGTCTCCTGATCCACCAGGCCCCAGCCGTGGAAGGCGGGGTCGTCCTGTGTGTAGGCCTCCGTCTCGACGATGAGGCCGCTCAGTCGCGTGCCGGAGGGGTGCTCGTGCACGAGGCGGACGCCGACGAGGTCCCGCGCCACTTCCACGGTAGGTCGATCAAAGTACGCCGCCGTTAGCCGCTTCACACCCTCAAGAGTCTGTCGTCCGTGGCCCTGCTCGCTACACCGCTTTGCGGCCCGTGATGAGCTGGTACAGCAGCACGATGACGGCGATGACCAGCAGAATATGGATCAGGTTGCCGACGCCGCCGATGGTAAAGCCGAGCAGCCAGAGAATGACCAGGATGATGATGATCGTCCAGAGCATGGTAGTCTCCGCATGGTTGGTGAAGGTGCCTGTCAGCATCACAGCCGCTTGTACCGCCCCGCACCCCAGAAGACGCAGCCTGTTTTAGAAGTACCTCACTGGTTACAAAACCCACCCTGCCTCCCAGGATCTTCGGAAGCCCTTTCGACTGAAACGGACTCCCCCGGCGCGACGGGTCTCGCGCTCCCTCAAGGCTCAACCCGATAGCATCCTACATGGCAACGAAAACGAAAAGGAAAGCAAAACCTTCGAGCAAGCGCCGCGCCCGCGTGCAGCCTGCGCAGCACGAAGGCATGGGCGCCGTGCCCTACGAGGACGGCGTCGCCTTCCGCGTGTGGGCACCGCACGCCGAAGCCGTCCGCGTGGCGGGCAATTTCAACGATTGGTCCGCCGACGCTGCGCCCCTCGCTGCCGAAGAGAAAGGCTACTGGTCCGCCGACATCCCAGACGCCAAGGTGGGCGACGAGTACCAGTTCGTGATTGTCTATGAGGGCGAGGCGCATTTCCGCGTCGATCCGTATGCGCGGCAGGTGACCCACTCCAACGGCAACGCCGTCGTTTACGATGACGCGGCCTTCGACTGGGGCGACGACGGCTTCACGCTCCCGCCCTTCAACGAACTCGTCCTCTACGAACTGCACGTCGGCACCTTCCACGACAAGAATCAGCTGGACGACAAACCCGGCACCCTCCAGGAGAGCATCGACCGGCTGGATTATCTGCGCGACCTGGGCATCAACGCCGTCTGCCTGATGCCCCTCATGGAGTTTCCCGGCGATTACTCGTGGGGCTATAACCCGGCGCATCCGTTCGCCGTGGAGACCTCCTACGGCGGGCCGGACGCGCTCAAGCGGTTCGTCAAAGAGGCGCACGCGCGCGGCATCGGCGTCATCCTCGATGTCGTCTACAACCACTTCGGCCCGAGTGACATCGACCTGTGGCGCTTCGATGGGTGGGGCGAGGACGAAGGCGGCGGCATCTATTTCTACAACGACCATCGCGCCGACACGCCTTGGGGCCACACCCGCCCCGACTATGGCCGCGAGGAGGTGCGCCGCTACATCCGCGACAACGCCCTGATGTGGCTCACCAGCTTCCGCGCCGACGGGCTGCGCTGGGACGGCACCGTCTTCGTCCGCCGCACCTCGTTCGACGGCGGCGACAACCTGCCCGACGGCTGGCAGATGATGCAGGAGATCAACGCGGAGGTGCGCGAGCGGATGCCCGGCAAGCTACTCATCGCCGAAGACTTGCAGCGGGACGAGGCCGTCGTCACTCCCCCCGAACACGGCGGCGCGGGCTTCCACGCGCAGTGGGACACCGAGTTCGTCTATCCCCTCCGCGAGCAGGTGCTCATCACCCACGATGACAGCGCACGCGACCTCGACGCCGCCGTCCATGCCCTAACGAACCGCTACGGGCTCGACGCCTTCAGCCGCGTCATCTACGTAGAGAGCCACGACAACGCGGCCAACGGCGGCAAGCGCCTCGCCTGTGAGATCGACGAGGGAGACCCGCAGGGCTGGGCGGCGAAGAAGCGTGTGGCCCTCGCCTCGGCCCTCACCCTCACCGCCCCCGGCCTCCCGATGCTCTTCCAGGGCCAGGAATTCCTGGAAGACGACTGGTTCGCCGATACCGATCCGCTGGACTGGGACCTGACGCAAACGCATGAGGGCCTCGTCCGCCTCCACCGCGATCTCATCCGCCTCCGCCGCAATGCGGACGGCACCACACGCGGCCTCACCGGCGCCCACCTCGACGTCTTCCACGTCAATCCCCACGACAAGGTCATCGCCTTCCGTCGGGGCTACGACGGCGGGCCGGGCGACGATACGGTGGTGATCGTCAACCTGATCAACCGCAGCCATGAGGGCTACCGCCTGGGCTTTCCTTCCGAAGGCCGCTGGCGCGTCCGCTTCAACAGCGACTGGGAGGGCTACAGCGACGCCTTCGGCGGCCACCCGACCTACGACGTAGACGCCCACGGCGAGGGCTACGATGGGCTGCCCGCGAGCGGCGAAATTTCCTTCGGCCCCTACACGGTCGTCATCTTATCACAAGATTGAGAGAAGTAAACCATGGAGCAGGAAAAGCTGGACAGGAAAAACAACTCGGAAGCGGCGGCGCGCACCCTCTGCGAGAGCGTCGAACGGCTGTTTGCGGAGAAGACGCCGCGCGAGGAAGGCATCGTCGTGCAGGTGGAGCGCGGCGACCAATCCGGCTACGCCGAGGGCGAGGGCAGCCGGTGTGCCCTCGTCTTCCACCTCCCCGATGGCGTACAAATGGAGGGCTTCCTGCAAGTGGAAAACACGGGCGGCAACGTCTATGAGGTCCACGCCGGCATCGCCACGCGCGAGGCCGCCTTCAACCTCAGCCTGCCCGAGCCTGGCCACGGCAGCGACCCGAAGTTCAGCGACCAGATCTGGGCCTTCTTCCTCGAAGAGATCGAGCGCACCGCCGGCGTCCGCCACCTCCAGGCCAGCACCGACGCTTTGTGACTGGGGGGGTCGGGGAGTCGAAGATAAAAGCATAGAGGGGTGGCAATCGCTGGCTCTCCCTCTCTCCGGCTCTCCCTTTCTCCCACTCATAAACGTAACCTCCGGCGGGCCGGCCCCGTAGGGCTGAGAGATCGTTTCTCTTCCAAACGCCCAAATCTCCCACCCGGGTCGCCCGCCATGAGAAAACCTGTCCTGTTCCTCCTCTCCGCCCTGGTTGTGCTGCTCGTGCTCAACTTTGGCAAGGCCGTCTACGGCTCCTTCTTCTCGCACGACGAGATGGAGCACGTGCATGAATCTGCGCACGAGCACGCCACGCACCATGAGGCCCGCCACGAGGAAGAGCGCCGCGTCGAACGCCGCGTCCACATGAGTTACGGCGACGATACGGTGATCGACCAGCGCTTCAAGGTTGCTGAAGGCAGCCGGCTCGACGTGGATGTGGCCTTTGCCGATGTGGTGCTGGAAACCGGCAGCAGCGACGAGGCCCATGTTCAGGTGACCCTCGACGGGCGCGACCTGGCGCAGGCGCGCGAGATGTTCGAGGCGATGCAGTGGCAGGTGAAGCAGGACGGCGACGTGATCCGCGTCAAGGCCGAATCCCTCCCGGACCGGATGCGCAAGCGCAACAACTGGAAGAAGATGCCGGAGATCGTCCTGCGCATCCAGCTTCCCGAACGCTTCGACATCTCTCTCCACACCTCCTACGGCGACATCGCCGCCGAGCGCTTCGAGGGCATTGTGGAACTGGGCACGAGCTACGGCGATATGTCCGTCGAGTCGCTGCGCGGCGAGGCCCTGTCGGTGAAGACATCCTACGGCGACATCCAGGCCAGGAGCTTGCAGGGAGACGACGTGCTCGTCCATACCTCCTACGGCGACATCAACCTGGGCAGCATCGCCGGCAATGCCATCGAGATCCACACCTCCTATGGCGATGTGGATGTGGATGAGATCGACGGCGCGGCTGACCTTTCGA
>JAHEMB010000730.1 GCA_024643915.1 Rhodothermaceae bacterium
TTTGCAAACCACCTGAAATCGACGGTTGCTTCAGCACACCCGGCGTTGACGCCCTACCCTGGCTCACGCTGCTTGGTGGTGATCCCTTCGCCCGACATGGAAATCTCCAAGCTTGCCCCGATTTACGGCCGTATGATTAGTCGTCATCGCACACAAGTGTTCTTTTGGAGCGCGGTGGCGTTCTCCCTTGCCAGCATCGCGCTCGTCTTCGTCCTCCCGATCCAAATTCTCTTCCTCCTGCTGGCCTCTATTCTATTCAATATAGGGTGCCTGGTAAAGAGTGAGCGGACCGGATTCGTCAAGACCAGCCAGATGCGGCGTGCCTACGAGCCTGCCCGGCATTTCAACACGGCACAGGTGTTTGTTCTCTTTGGCCTTATCATCGCACAGGTTGTTTTAGGCGTTTATCTCCTCATTGAGCATTTGCGCTAGTTCGTCCACGTCGCCCCCGCACTGGGTTAGGGCCTCTCGAAATACCGGCGCCGGCCTGAAACACCCCTCCCCACCTTCGTGTAAATGCACGGGTTGGCGGCGGTCCTCCCCCGCTCGCCCCACCCTTTCTCCTGCCGCGATTCGTTCAAAGGCGCCTCTTCATGAGTGAGCAGACCTTCCATCTCGTCGAAGCCATCAGGAACCGCCTGCGCGCCGCCGTGCGCCGCATTACCCTGGCCGAGCTTGCCTTCGGCCTCGTGTTGACGTTGGGGGTGGCAGGGGCCGTGTGGCTCGTTGCTGCAGCGGTGGAGGCGGGCTTCTGGCTCGACGTGACGCCCCGGTCGGCCCTCTTCTACACGATCCTCGCGCTCACGGGCGGGCTAGCCGTTTATTTCCTTGTACTGCCCCTCTTGCGCCTGGCCGGACTGCTGCATGGGCCGTCCGACGAGATGGTGGCGCAACGTATCGGCACCCGCTACCCGGAGGTGTCGGACCGGCTGGTGAATCTGTTGCATCTGGCCGAGGGCCGGGGCACCGAGGCGCCCGCCCCAATGATTGACCACGCGGTGCGCGCCCTCGGCGAGCAGGTGCGCGCCGTGCCCTTCGAGCAGGTTGAGGATTTCCGCCGAGCGCGGCGCGCGAGCCGGCTGGCCTCCCTCCCGCTTGTGGGATTGCTCGTGTTCCTGCTGGCCGCCCCCGGCACATTCCTGGGCGCATCCCACCGTCTCCTCTCCCCCGGCACCTATTTCGACCAGCCGGCGCCGTTCCGCTTTCTCGTTGAGCCGGGCGAGGTGGAACTTGTCAAGGGCGACCCGCTCGACATCATGGTCCACGCAGACGGCCAAGGACTGCCGCGCCAGATCACCCTCTACCTCAACAACTTGGATGAGGAGCACGTGGAGGAGGTTCGGCTGAAGGCCGATTCCACGGGCGCTTTCCGACACCGGGTGGACAACGTGCGGCGGTCGCTGCGCTACCGGGTCGGGGCCTACCCGGTCGATTCGCGCTGGTATGAGGCCACCGTTACTGAGCGCCCGGTCGTCCGGGGCTTGCAGGTGGCGCTCGCTTTCCCCTCCTACACCGGCCTCCCGCCCCAGCGCCTTGATCCTAACGTGGGCGACGTTACGGCCCTCCCCGGCACGCGCGTGGTCCTCGACGTGGGCGTGGGCGGACGAGACGTAGATGCTGCTTTCGTCCGCTACGACGATGGCCGGCTCGACACGCTCGCCCTCGACGGCGACGTTGCGAAGGGCAGCTTTTCCCTGCGCCGTGAGGGCACCTACCAGGTCGTCCTGCGCAACGTGAAGGGGGTGGAGAACAGCGACCCGATCACCTATTCGCTCAAACTCCTCGCCGACGCCTACCCCGCCATCGTCCTTCTCCAACCCCAGCCCGACCTCATCCTCGACGACGCGATGCGGGTGGGCACGCGCAGCCGCATCAGCGACGACTTCGGCTTCTCCCAACTCCGCCTCTACTACCGCCTCGCCGAGACGCGCTTCGGCCAGCCGATGACCGACTTCGAAGCGCTTGACCTGCCCCTCAACGCGCCCCGCCAGCTCGACCAGGAGATTTTCTTCGACTGGCCCGTCAATGCCGGCACCGGCCTCGACCCCGTTCCCGGCGACGTGATCGAATACTTCTTCCAGGTGTGGGACAACGATCGCGTGGCCGGCTTTAAGAGCGCCCGCTCCAACGTCCACCGCCTGCGCCTGCCCTCTCTCGCCGAGCAGTACGAAGACCTCGACCAGGAACAGACCGAGGCCGAGGAGAAGATGGAAGAGATGCTGGAAGAGACGAAGGAGATTCGGGAGGTGTTCGAGGAGCTGCGCGACGAGCTGCGCCGCAAGCAGGACGCCGACTGGGAGGACAAGCGCCAGCTCGAACAGCTGCAAGAGCGCCAGCAAAAGCTCGAAGAGAACGTCGAAAACCTGTCCGAGCAGATGGAAGACCTCACCGAGCAGATGCAGCAGAACGACCTCGTCAGCGACGAGACGCTGCAGATGTACGAGGAGCTGAAGAAGGTGGTCGAGGAGATTAACTCGCCCGAGCTGCAAGAGGCGCTCAAGCAGTTGCAGGAGGCCATGGAGCAACTCAACCTCCAGCAGATGCAGGAGAGCCTGCAAAACTTCGAGTTCAACGAGGAGCAGTACCAGCAACGCCTCGAACGCACCCTCGAACTCTTCAAGAAGCTCCGCGTGCAGCAGAAGCTCGACGAGGCCGCCAAGCGCGCCGA
>JAHEMB010000731.1 GCA_024643915.1 Rhodothermaceae bacterium
CCTGGCGCCGTGGTTCGAGGCGAACACGGGCCTGGCGTTCGACCCGCGCTTCGTCTCCCTCCCGGCGGTGGTGGCCCTCATCGGCCTCGTCCTCTCGAAAGGCGCCGACCTGGGGGTGAAGGCGCTCTACGTGGTCGTTACCACGCTCGTGCTCTCGCTCGTGATGTTCTTCCTCGGCTCGCCGGTGGAGGGGATGAACCCGGAGACGGTGGGCCTGGCCGCCACCACCACCCGCCCCGACGCCTTCTTCATCGTCTTCGCCATCGTCTTCCCCGCCTTCACCGGCATGACGGCAGGCGTGGGCCTCTCGGGCGACCTGGCGAACCCGCGCAAGTCCATCCCGATGGGCGTCATCACGGCCACCCTCGTCGGCATGGTCGTCTACTTCGCCATCGTGACCAAACTGGCCTACTCCGCCACGCCCGAGGATCTGGCGACGGACCAGCTCATCATGCAGCGGATCGCCCTCTGGGGGCCCATCATCCCCATCGGGTTGGGGGCGGCCACGCTCAGCTCGGCCATCGGCTCCATCCTCGTCGCGCCGCGCACGCTCCAGGCCCTGGGCGGCGACGATAGCCTGCCCAGCAGGGATTTCAACGGCTGGCTGGCGCGCGGCGTGGGCGCCGTCAACGAGCCGCGCAACGCCACCATCGTCACCGGCGTCATCGCCATCATCATCGCCCTGGCCGGCGATGTGGACATCGTGGCGCGGCTGATCTCGATGTTCTTCATGGTCACCTACGGCGCCCTCTGCGCCATCTCCTTCCTGGAGCATTTCGCCGCCCGGCCGGATTACCGCCCCAGCTTCCGCTCGCGGTGGTGGGTGAGCCTCTTTGGGGCCGCCATCTGCACCCTCATGATGTTCCTGATGGACCCGGTCTACGCCGTCATGGCCATCCTCCTGATGGTGATCCTCTACCGGGTGGTCGCCCATCGGCAGGACCGCGAGAACGACCTGGCCGCGATGTTCGAAGGGGTGATGACCCAGCTCACGCGCCACATGAACATCCAGCTCCAGCCGCGCCGCCGCAAACGCGACACGGCGGCGGAGTGGCGCCCGAGCGTTATCATGGTCAACGACCGCACGTTCGACCGGCGCGCGCCCCTCGAGTTCATGCGGTGGATGGCGCACCGGCACGGCTTCGGCACCTACCTCCACTTCATCCGGGGGCAACTCAATGCCGAGTCGTACAAGGAGAGCCAGCGTGTGAAGGACCGCCTGATCAAGATGGCGCAGGCGCAGAACAGCACCGTTTACATGGACGCCGTCGTCAGCCCGTCGATGATCTCAGCCCTCGCGCAGAGCCTCCAGGTGCCGGGGGTCTCGGGCCTGGGCAACAACACCATCCTGTTCGAATTCTCCGACCACGACCCGCCCGAGGTGGTCGATAGCGTGGTGCAGCATTGCCTCTTCGCCGCCGCTACCCGCATGACGCTCCTCGTCCTGCGCCACGGCGACATCTTCTTCGGCGACCGCCGCCGCATCCACATCTGGCTGACCTGGAACGACCAGGACAACGCCAACCTGATGATCCTCCTCTCTTACCTCCTCATCGGCCACCCGGACTGGGACGACGCTGAGATCCGCGTCTTTGCTGCGGTGCCAAAGGAGCAGCTGGCCGAGCGGCGCACCGCCTTCGAGACGCTCATGACCGAGGGCCGCCTGCCCATCTCGGAGAAGAACATCCGCTTCATGGCCGTGGACGACGCGCCCGGCTACCGGAAGCTGGTGGCCCGTCTTTCCGCCGACGCCGACCTGACCGTCATCGGCTTCGACCTGAAGGGGCTGCGCGAGCGGGGCAAGGAGGTCTTCCTCAACCACCCCACCCTCAAGGACGTCCTCTACGTCCACGCCGCCCACGAGATCGTGATGGATTAGCGGTTTGTTCTTTGGACGCTCGCTTTAGTTCTTCGTTCTTTGGGCAGAGGCGGAGGTGTTGCACCCCGAAGCACGAAGCACGAAAAACTAATCCCGTAGCAGGGCCGCGAAGAGGTCGATGCCGTAGAAGAGGTTGGCGAGGCGGAGGTTCTCGTCGGGGGCGTGCTGGTTGTTATCGTGGTTCGCAATGGGGAGGATAAGCGTGGGCTTGCCGAGCACGTCGGTGAAGAGATAGAGCGGGAGCGAGCCGCCGAAGGTGGGCACGCGGAGGGGCGCCTCGCCCGCCGCCGCTTCCACCGCCGCCACAATCTCCTCGGCCACTGGCAGGTCCATCGGCGTGCGGGCGGCGGGGTAGCCCCCGCCCCGCACCACGCGGGCGATCTTCGGATGTGCCTGCCGCGTGGCGAGGTCGGGCTCCTCGTGGACGACGTGGAAGCCCTGCGCGCGGATGTGGGCCTCGACGAGATCGAGCATCGCGGATGGGTCGTTGCCTTTGACTAGGCGCAGGCCGAGGGCCGCCGTCGCCCGGTCGGGGAGGACGTTGCGCGCCGCTGCGCCGACATTGCCGCTTGCGAGGCCCTTCAGGTTGAGCGCGGGCCGCAGCAGTTGCTCGATGAGGAGGGCACCGTCGCCCTCGGTGCGTGCCAGGCCCAGCTCCTCGCGCAGCGCCGCATCGTACGCCGGCAGCGCGGCGAGGGCAGCGCGTTCGGCCTCGCCCACGGGCGCATCGCTGTTGTAGAAGCCGTCGATCAAAACCTCTCTCTTTTCGTCCTTCATGCTCGCCAG
>JAHEMB010000732.1 GCA_024643915.1 Rhodothermaceae bacterium
TGGCGGGAAACGGTGCCGCGGAGGATCTGGGAAGATGTTCCATGCGCCACCTTGGTGGAGTAAAGCAAAAAAATGCCCCGACCCTCTGAGAGAGCCGGGGCGTAGAATCGAGCCGAGGGAGATTAAACTTCTTCCTCGATGAAAGGATAAATCTCCTTCAAGAGCGACTGGAGCTTTGTGCGGCCCCGGTTGATGCGGCTCTTGACGGTGCCCATCGGCAGGCCCGTGATCTGGCCGATCTCGTCGTAGGCGAGTTGCTGCACATCGCGCAGCACCACCACCTCGCGGAAATCCGCCGGAATCTGGTTGAGGGCATCCTGGATGTACTTGTCCTGGAGAATGCTTTCGGCGTGGCGGTCGGGCGAGAAGGACTCGTCCGGCAGGGCCATCTCATACTCCTCGTTGTCGCGGTTGACGGACTGGATGGAGTACATGCGCCGCCGCTTCCGCTTCCGGTATTCCGAGCGCGCCAGGTTGCCGGCGATGGTGTAGAGCCACGTGGAAAACTTGGCAATGCGCTGGTAGGAGTGGCGGTTGCGGTAAACGCGGAGGAACGTCTCCTGTAAGAGGTCCTCGCAGCGCTTCACGTCGCCGAGAAAGCCGTAGAGGTAATGCATCAGACGTTCGGAGTAGCGATCCACGAGGATATTAAACGCCTGAACGGTGCCCTGCTGGAAGAGCTCCATCAGGTCCTCATCGCTCATTTCGTGGAGCGCTTCGAACCGGTCGGTAGCATCGCCCGGCTGCTTAAGCGTCTTTACTTCCTTCGTTCTATGGATCACGATATGCACCCGCTGGGTTTCGTTCCGGTGGTCAAATGCGTGCCTAGAGGAGCTGCAAACGCCGTTCCCTGTTCTTTCGTACCTGCCAGAATGGCGGGAGAGCGCAGCAAATCCTCTTAAAAAATAGCCAATCCCCTCATTCTAGTGCCGTAACGTTTAAGTACGTTACCGACGCGTGTCAACGTGATGCGTGAATGAGAGGCAGACAAACAAAAACTTCACTTTACAGGACAAAGTTCCAGGGTGTCGTGTTTGGACAGGCGGTTCAGCAGAGATTATTTACAAACCGCCCCTTTCACAGGTTATACCTTCGGAAGGCCATGTTTGCCTAACCATAAGCCGCCTCTCCCATGTCGCTGGATGCCCCCAAAACAAGCAAGCTACTTTGCGCAGTTCTCTTCTTCCTGCTGCTCATTTCTGGCCGCGAGGCAGCGGCTCAATCTGAAGAACGGGGCGTAGCCCTCGTCATCCATGGCGGCGCCGGGACGATCCTGCCCGGCAACATGACGCCGGACCTGGAGCAGGAGTACCAGGACAAGCTTACGGAGGCATTGCGGGCCGGTTATGCCGTCCTAGAAAGGGGTGGAGCAAGCCTCGATGCGGTCATCACGTCTATCCAGATTCTCGAGGCGTCGCCGCTTTTCAACGCCGGGGTGGGGGCGGTTTTCACGAGCGAGGGGACGGTTGAACTCGATGCCTCCCTTATGAACGGGGCGGGGCGGCAGGCCGGCGCGGTAGCCGGCGTCGCTCACGTCAAGAGCCCCATTGCCCTGGCGCGGCTGGTGATGGAGGCCTCGCCACATGTGATGATGGTGGGGGCGGGGGCCGAAGCCTTCGCCCGCGAGCATGGCCAGGAGATGGTGGAGAACGAATATTTCCACACGGATCGCCGCCGCAAGCAACTCGAACAGATCCAGCAACGCGAGCAGAGTGGGTCTAACGGCGACGCCCACCTGTTGAACGTCCCCGGCTACAGCGAGCCTATCGAGCAGAAGTACGGCACCGTGGGCGCGGTGGCGCTCGACCGCGCCGGCAACCTCGCCGCCGGCACGTCCACGGGCGGCATGACCAACAAGCGCTTCGGCAGGGTCGGCGATGCGCCCATTATCGGCGCGGGCACGTATGCCGACAACGCGACCTGCGCCGTCTCGGCCACGGGTCACGGCGAGTATTACATCCGGGGCGTCCTCGCCTACGATGTGGCCGCCATGATGCGCTACGCGGGACTGGGTCTCGCCCAGGCCGCCAACGCCGTCATCCACGGCACGCTCACCGAGATGGGCGGCACTGGTGGCCTCATTGCCCTCGACCGCGAGGGCCACATCGCCATGCCCTTCAACACCGCCGGCATGTATCGCGGCTACATCGACACCGCCGGCAACCTCGTCATCAAAATCTATCGGGACTGAGGGAAGGCCGGAAGGCGTGCGACGATGCCCTCCCAGACTGGTTTCCTCCATGATACGCGAACGAGCCCGGTGAACGCTACACGCCTACGTCATCGGCGGTGACTTTATCCAGCAAGGCTACGAGCGTGGCACGCTCGTCGGCTTCGAGCGGCGCAAGCATGGCGCTCGCCACGTGCCGGTAGACGGCGTCTTCTTCGGCGAAGGCGCGCTCGCCCTCAGGCGTTAGCTCCACGAGCCAGACGCGGCGATCCGCCTCGCTTCGCCTGCGGCGAGCCAGCTCTCGTTCTTCGAGGCGATCGACGATGGGCGTGACGGCGCTCTGCCCGACGCCGAGTTGCTCGGCGATGTCGCTCATGCGCGACGGCCCTCCCTGACCGAGGACGCCGAGCGCCAGCAGCTCTTGCTTCGTAGACTCCCCCCGCACCGCTGATTGCTGCGCGGCGAGGCGGGTGTAGAGCGTGCCGAGGCGGCGG
>JAHEMB010000733.1 GCA_024643915.1 Rhodothermaceae bacterium
CATCTTTTCTTCTCCGTCCTCGGCTTGTCCCGCTCGCTCGCTCAACCTGCAAGATGGCAAGCGCTAGAAAGATGACGAAGCGTTCAAAAATACTGCTGGCCCTAGCCGCTCTCGTGCTGGGGCTGATGTACGTCTTCCCAATCTGGCACATCAGCCTGGAGGCGCCGCAGTACCCCGAGGGCATCGGGATGTACATCTGGATCGACACCATCACCGGCGAAGGCCCCAACGACTTGCAAAACATCAACGGGCTGAACCACTACATCGGCATGCAGCGCATCGAGCCGGAAACGATCCCCGAACTCGACTACATGCCGTGGATCATCGGCGGTTTGATGGGGCTGGGAGTTGCAGCGGCCGGCTTCGGCAAGCGCTGGATGCTCTACACCTGGGTTGGGCTTTTTCTGGCGGTGGCTGCCGTGGGGCTCGTGGATTTCTATCTGTGGGAGTTCGACTACGGCCACAACCTGGATCCAACGGCGGCCATCAAGGTGCCGGGGATGACGTACCAGCCGCCCCTCATCGGCTCGAAGCAGCTCCTCAATTTCGTCGCCCACTCGTGGCCGGCGCTGGGCGGTTGGGTGGCGTTTGCCTCCCTCGGGGTCGGCCTTCTGGCGGCTTTCTCTGAGTGGCGGGTTTCGAGGAAAGTGAAGGCGAAGAAATCGCCGGTAATGGCGACGGTACTGCTGTCGCTGCTCTTCGTGCTGGGCGCTTGCACCCCCAGGCCTCAGCCCATCCGCTACGGGCACGACGCCTGTACTTATTGCAAGATGACGATTGCCGACGAGCGCTATGCGGCCGAGTTGGTGACGATGAAGGGCAAGGTCTACAAATTCGACTCGGTCGAGTGCCTGGCCGCCTACCACGAGGAGCATGAAGCCCTCCACGCCGATGTGCATTCCCTCTGGGTCACCGACTTTCAGAACCCGAGGCAACTCGTCCGCACTGACGACGCCTTTTACCTGCGCAGCGCCAACCTGCGCAGTCCGATGGGCATGAACCTGACGGCGTTTGGTGAGTCGATCCAGCAGGACGCCGTTCTCAATTCCTTCGCCGGGGAGATCATTGGGTGGCCTGGCGTGCTGGCCCTTGTGCGCGATGAGTGGATGCGTGAGCGTGGGGGTGCTGCTGTTCACGTGCCGCACGGCACCGCCTCCTTGAAATAGGCCACAACTGCCATGATGAAGGGCCTACGTCACATCCTCCTCGTCTTGGTATGGGTCTTCGTGCTGCCGTTCGTCGCGCAGGCGCAGGAGATCGTCGTCTCCTCTGAGGGACCGGTGCGAACGTTGGAAGCGGCAGTGGCTCAGGCCGCGCCCGGCAGCCGCATCGTCGTTCGATCCGGCGTCTACGAGAACGTCGAAGTCGTCGTCGACAAGCCGCTGGAGATTGTGGGGCAGGGGCGAGCCGTCCTCGACGGCGGGGGAGAGCGGCAGATCCTTACCATTAGGGCCGAAGGCGTAACGGTGCGCGGGCTCACGTTTCGCAACGTCGCCACCAGCTTCGTCGAGGATCGGGCGGCCATCAAGGTGGAGGAGGGGCACGGTTGCGTCCTCGAAGGCAACCGGCTCGAAGACACTTTTTTCGGCATCTACCTCGCCCGGACCGCCGGCTGCCGCGTGGCGAACAACGTCATCTTGGGCAGCAAAACCAGCGAGACGCGCTCCGGCAACGGCATCCACCTCTGGTACTCGAAGGGCGCCGTCATCGAAGGCAACCGCGTGCGCGGGCATCGCGACGGGATCTACATGGAGTTCGTCGAGGACAGCGAGATCGTGGGCAACGTCAGCGAACACAACCTGCGCTACGGCCTCCACTTCATGTTCTCCGACCGCTGCGCCTACCGCGACAACACGTTTCAGGACAACGACGCGGGCGTGGCGGTGATGTACACGAGGCAGGTGGAGATGATCGGCAACCGATTCATCCACAACTGGGGGCCGGCCGCCTACGGGCTGCTGCTCAAAGACATCACCGACAGCCGCGTAGCCGGCAACCTGTTCGAGCGCAACACCATTGGCCTCTACGCCGAAGGGTCGAGCCGCACCGTCGTTGAAGACAACGACTTCATCGAGAATGGGTGGGCGGTGAAAATCATGGCGAACACGCTCGACAGCCGTTTCACGCACAACAACTTCGTCGGCAACACTTTCGACGTGGCGACCAACAGCCGGCAGAGTTACAGCACGTTCGATGCGAATTACTGGGACCATTACCAGGGTTACGACCTCGATCGCGACGGCTACGGCGACGTGCCCTTCCGTCCTGTTCGGCTTTTCGCGCTGATGGTGGAGCAGAATGAGCCCGCCCTCATCCTCCTACGCAGCCTTTTCGTCAGCCTCCTCGACGCTGCCGAGCGCGTGTTACCCACCCTCACCCCCGAAACCCTTATTGACCAAACACCGCTGATGAAGAAAGCGGTTAGCATGCAGCGGTCAGTAGTCAGCCGGAGGGAAAAAGCTGAAAGCTGATGGCTGATCGTCTACGAGAATCATGATCGAAATCTGCAGTATAGAGAAAAGCTTCGGGAAGCTCCGCGTGTTACAGGGGCTGGATCTGAAGGTGTCACGCGGGCGCGTGACGGCGGTGTTGGGCCACAATGGCTCGGGCAAGACGACCCTCATCAAGATCCTCCTTGGCCTCGTGCGCCCCGACGC
>JAHEMB010000734.1 GCA_024643915.1 Rhodothermaceae bacterium
CAGGTCAAGCCCCAGCCGGCGGATCTCGTCGTCGCCGTAATGATCGTGGATGCGGCCCAGGACGCGCTTCAGGCTGTCGTGCACGGCCTTGTGGCAGACGAAGCTGTTGACGACCTTGCGCTTATCCCAGGCGAGTCGGTGCGGGTAGGGGAGTTGGATGCGCGTGAGGCGGCTGTCGCCCGGCGGGCCGTAGAGGCTGTTGAAATCGCCGGAGTTCTCGCGCGGCCAGTTGTTGGGGTTGCCGAGGGGCGGCAGGTCGCGCCAGGGCCGGGGGAGCGCGCCGAAGTTGGCTTTGTGCACCAGCGAGTCGTAGGCGTGCTGGGTTTGCGGCCCCCAGATGCCGTCGATAAGGCCCACCTCGATGCCTTCCCGCTTGGCGGTGAGCTGAACGTAGGCCGCCAGCTTGCGCGTGTTGGGCCAGTCGGCAGGCAGGTGCTCGGCCTGCTCTAGCGCCCGCATCGTCATCGGCCCGGCCGACCCGTCGATGAGGCCGGTGTAGAGCCTGCGTTGCTTGAGGTGTTCCTGGATGAACTTGATCTGTGAAACTTGCATGGCGATCTCCACCAAACAGTTTGGGATGTGTTGGCAAGGAATCGCTGATCAGGACGACTCCATCCTCCTAGTACAGCAGACAAGATACGGACGGCGCACCCCGGGCAAGCGGGTCGCGCGTCGCTGGGAAAAAGATGGGGTAGAAAAACCGATCAGAAAGAGAAGAGGAAAAAATAGACGCCACTAGGAGCCTCGGCGATGGCCGATTTGACGTCTTCCGGCTCGGCGTCCTCGGGCAACTCCTGCGCGATGTGGAGATCTTTGTCGCGCAGCCGGGCGATGCGCTCGGCCATGTCCGGCTCGAAATACGTGATGGACGGATTACGAAATTTGTGGCGGATGACCCCGTGCTCGTAGAGGCCGATGCGGAGGACGCCGTCGAAGATCGTGGCCCACTGCGAAACGGGCGGGTCGCGGTGCTCCACCTCGAAGCCCAGCCGTTTCCAGAAGCGGATGGAGGCGCGCAGGTCCTTGGTCTCGATGCTGACTTCGCCGAAGCGCCCGGCCTCGGAAACCGGCTCGTCGGGCAGGTCCGGCAGGGTGGCGGCGTCGCGCTGGATGAGGTGGATGTGAACCTTGCTCGGGTCGCGGAGGGTGGCCAGTGCCTCGCCCGTTTCATCGAACGTGATGCCGACGTCCTCGGCCTGCGCGACGGTCTTTTGCAGGTCCTTGGTGAAGTAGGTCAGCTCGGCGCCTTTGTTCGTGTCCTGGATCAACTCAAAGAGGGTCGTCCCGTCGGTCAGCAGCAGGCCCTCGTCGTCGTCGCGCACTATCTGGAAGCCGATCTTGTCGAAAAAAGCGCGCTCCTCCTTGAGCTTCGGGGTGCGGATGGTGATCTGGGCGGCGTCTCCAAGTTTCATGACCATACCTGCTGGTGCAAAAAGTGGAAAGCCTGAATATAGGCATCCTTCATCACATAACCGTGCATCTACGGCTCCCTCTCACTAAATTCGCACCCGGTCCTCAAGCTGTTAGTGGTCAGCCGTCAGCTTTCTGGCGATAACCAGAAAGCGGCTTGCCCTGCCGTGATCAAAATCCGAAATCAAAAATCCGAAATCAAAAATGGAAGGGTGGCTTCGGCTGGCAAGGGGGATCGATCGGTTCAGCGAGCGGACGGGCCGGGTGGTCTACTGGCTGATCCTCGTGATGGTGGGGGTGGCCGCCGCCAACGCCGTCCTTCGCTACCTCGACCGTTTCACCGGCGCCGGCCTCAGCTCGAATACATGGATCGAGTTGCAATGGTATCTGTTCAGTCTCGTCTTTCTACTGGGCGCGGCCTACACGCTCAAGCACGACGCTCACGTGCGGGTGGACGTACTTTTCGGGCGACTTTCGGCGCGTGGACGGGCGTGGATCAACCTGCTGGGCACCGTCCTTTTCCTGATCCCCTTCTGCCTGATGGCCCTGTGGATGTCGTGGCCCGTCGTGATAAACTCATGGGCGCTTCTCGAACAGTCGCCCGACCCCGGCGGCCTCCCGCGCTACCCCATCAAGACCGTCATCCCCCTCGCGTTTGCCCTTCTGCTGGCACAGGGCGTGTCCCTCCTGATCAAGCAAGTCGCTGTCCTGCGCGGCCACCCGCCCGAGGACGAGGATGGAAGATAGAGGATGGAAGATGGAGGATGGAAAGGTTGACATTGCTAAGAAAGGGAGGTGTTGAGATGGGGGTGATACGGGGTTTTCGCGATTTGGAAGTTTACCGCATGGCGCTACGCTCTGCGCATCAGATTTTCGAGGCGACGCAGGAATTTCCGCAAGAAGAAAAATATGCGCTCACGGATCAGGTGCGCCGGGCCTCACGCGCCGTGGGGGCAATGATAGCCGAAGCGTGGGCGCGCAGGCGATACGAAAAGGCCCTCGTCAACAAGATCAATGAAGCCCTGGGCGAGGCGGTGGAGACGCAGGCCTGGCTCGATCACGCCCGGATGTGCGCCTATCTGGACCAGGAAACCTACGGCGAGTTGGACGCCGCCTGGCAATCCATCGGCGCCATGCTCAACCGCATGATTCAGCGCGCGCCCGATTTCTGCAAGCCCGCTGTACCAAAGCACGACTTCGAGTAAACTATCTATCCTCCATCCTCAAAACGGCCCTCGCGCCGCTG
>JAHEMB010000735.1 GCA_024643915.1 Rhodothermaceae bacterium
AAGGCGCACCCCGAGGTGTTCAACATCCTCCTTCAGGTGCTCGACGACGGGCGGCTGACCGACGGCAAGGGCCGCACGGTGGACTTCAAGAACACCATCATCATCATGACGAGCAACCTCGGCTCGGAGATCATCCGCGACCGTATGGAGGCCTTCGGGCCGGACTTCTCGGAGGCGGACGAGGCCAAATTGCGAGAGGAGCTGATGGCGCTCCTCAAGCAGCGCCTTCGCCCCGAGTTTCTCAACAGGGTGGACGAGACGGTCATGTTCCGCCCGCTCGGACGCGAGCAGATCCGGGGCATCGTCGAGATCCAGTTCCGCGACGTCGAGCGACTGGCCCTCCGCAACCACGCCCTCACGCTCAACCTGACGGACGCGGCGAAGGACTGGCTGGCCGAGCAGGGCTTCGACCCCGCCTTCGGCGCGCGCCCGCTCAAGCGCGTCGTCCAGCGCGAGATCACCAACAAGCTGGCCGAGGAACTCCTCAGCGGCTTCCTCACCGACGGCGACACGGTCGAGATCGACCTTGCCGACGACGGCACTGGGCTCACGTTCGAGATCCTGCCGGAGGTGGAAGTGGTGGAGATGTAAGTGCGGAACGCGGAGTGCGGATTGGTTGATAGAAAAGCCGCCGTGCCCGGGAAGGGCGTGGCGGCTTTTCCTTGAGGTTGGCTGCTATTTGAGAGTGAAGGTTGGCGAGGCTCGTTGCTCGACAGGAAGCAGGGCGTCTGTCTCTGTGTCTGTGAGGCCGTAGATAATGCGATAAGTTCCAGGCGTCTCAGCCACAATCAGATGTGCCTCCTCGTCTATCCTGACTGCGGTTTCTACGGACCCTCCAGGGGCGAGAATGTAGGGAGCGTATCCTACCGCGATGCGCGGAATTACCGCAGCTTCCTTCCACTGTCCGGCAACGTACTTCTCAAGCGTGAAGTCCTTGACCCATCCATTGCGCGATAAACTAAGATCACCCGCCGTGCTATTATGAATCGTCAGCTGTATGGTAATCCAAAACCCCTTTTGCTCGATCTCGCCGATTCCGACAAGGCCTTCTCCAGAGGCTGTCACAGGCGTTTCAGGCGAGCAGCCGGTGTAGATAACGGCAGCAAGAATGACGATGAACCTCGCTAGCGGCAGAAGTGAGCAGGTATTGTTCGAGTGCATAATGAAGAGGCGATTTTCGCCCCACGCCTAGGAGAACACGGCGGCTTTCAGTTTATCAGTCTTGGACCGGCATAATCGAGCGCAGCCAGCACCCCGGCGTGTTTAAGGCGGGGGTGTGCCGTAAGGAGTTGCTCGATCGACTCACCGGCCGCCAGCTTTTCCAGGATGCGTTCTACTGTGATCCGCGTACCTCGCACGACGGGCTTGCCCATCATCACAGCCGGGTCAGTCTGAATCAGATTTTCAGGCAAGGCGCAAGGCGTGTAGCTGTTCAGGGTTTCCCGTCATACTTTCGCCGAAAGGCCGGGCTCACCTGATAAGCGGTTTCGTCGTTGGGGCGTGGCCTCTCTCCCCGCCAGGGCCTATCTTCCTCCGTCTCTCGCCAACCTCCATCTTCCATCCTCCATCCGCATGGGCTGGGTTGTATTGTTGCCGCCGGTGTTGGCCATCGGGCTGGCGTTGTGGACGCGGCAGGTCTATCTCTCTCTTTTCGCCGGCATCTGGCTGGGCGCCACCATCCTCGTCGGCGGCAACCCGATTCTGGGGCTACGCGAGGTGGCAGACCAGCTCGTGGCTGTTTTTCAGGATGCCGGGAACGCGCGCATCCTCATTTTTAGCCTCCTCGTGGGCGGGCTCATCGCGCTCGTGCAGGCGTCGGGCGGGGTGGCAGGCTTCATCGGGTGGGTGCAGCGGCGGGGGTGGGGCACCACGCGGCGCAGCGCCGAGCTGATCGCGTGGGTGGTGGGCATGCTGATCTTCGTCGAGTCCAGCATTACGTCCCTTACGGTGGGCACGCTCAGCCGGCCTTTCTTCGACAAGATGCAGTTGCCGCGCGAGAAGATCGCGTATTACTGCGACGCCACGAGCGCGCCCGTCTGCATGAGCATCCCGCTCAACGGCTGGGGCGCCTACGTGCTGGGCCTCCTCGCGGCGCAGGGCATCACGGCCGGCGCGGTGGGGCTGCTGGCGAACGCGCTCCTGTTCAACTTCTTCAGCATCTTCGCTATCCTCTTCGCCCTCTTCCTCGCCCTCACCGGCTGGGGCTTCGGGCCGATGCGCCGGGCCGAGGTGCGGGCCGCGGAGACGGGCGCCCTCACGCGCCCCGGCTCCACCCCCATGATCGCCGACGAGGTGGCCGACATCCAGCCGCACCGCGCCGAGCACGCCTACGCCCGCGACTTGCTCCTCCCCATCGGCGTGATGGTGGCGATGATTTTCGTCGGCCTCTACATCACAGGGCGGGCCGCCATCCTCGAAGAGTTGCCCGAGGCGCTCGTGCCGTTCGGCGAGGCGCTCATGCGGGGCAGCGGCTCTACAGCGGTGCTGTGGGCGGTGGGTGCCGCCATCGGCACAGCCATGGTGATGTACGCCATCCCGCGCCCCCTGCGCGGCGGCACGCCCGTCCTCTCCCTCGTCGAATCGACTGACTGGGTACTGAAGGGGGCCGGAGGGCTGGTGGCGGTGGTCATCCTGCTTGTCTTCGCCTTCGCGCTC
>JAHEMB010000736.1 GCA_024643915.1 Rhodothermaceae bacterium
ACGGCGACGGCAACCCGGACAACTACGACCTGGCGGCAGGCGACCGGCCCGACCTCATCGGCGACCAGATGATCTGGTGGGTGATGAACGACGTGGGCAACGTCAAGGAATGGTCCCAGACACCGCCCATCGGCCTGGAGGTACAGGTGATGGCCTATGCGTTCGAGGGCGATGACCCGCTCAACACTACCACGTTCTACAACTACAAGCTCCTCTACCGGGGCGACCAACCGTTCGAGGAGGTCTACCTCGGCCTCTGGAGTGACCCGGACGTGGGCAACGTCATCGACGATTTCATCGGCAGCGACCCGCGCCTCGATCTAGGCTTCGCCTATAACGGGGACGACGTAGACGAGGGCGCGCACGGCTATGGCACCCGACCGCCCGCCCTCGGCTACACCTTCCTCCAAACACCGATCGCCGATGCCGACGGCGTCGATAACGACACAGATGGAACGGTGGATGAGGCCGGAGAGCAGTTCGGCATGAGTACCTTCATCCTCCCCTCCAATGACGGCTCATTAGTTCAATTTCCTGATCGAGCAACCGACCAGTATGCCTATTTAAGAGGCCTTTGGGCAGACGGCACACCGATCACGGACGGGGGAACCGGCTTCTGGGGCACCGACCCAACGTCCTTCATGTTTCCCGGTGATCCCGTCAGCGAATCGTTCTGGAGTGAGGAGAACACGGACGGGCGCGGCGCACGCAACACGCCGTCGGACCGCACCTTCCTGATGAGCACGGGGCCGTTCACCCTTCAGCCCGGCGAGACGCAGGAGATCACGTACGCCATCGTTTGGTCGCAAGGGACGAATCGGCTGGCGTCGGTGGCGAAGCTCAAGCAAGACGTGGAAGCCGTGCACGCCTTTTTCGCGGGCGGCAATGCCTCCACCCCGGAGACGATGCCACCTACCGAGGCGCCCGTCCTCGTCTCGCCCCACGACGCAGCCGGCGGCATCGTCACCGCGCCGCAGTTCATCTGGCGCCCGGCAGGAGACGGCCTCTTCTACCTCCTTCAGGTGGACGACGACCCGGCCTTCGGCAGCCCCGAAGTGCACCAGGTCGTCTTCAACGAGCCCCTGATTGAATCCCGCGTGGACCTCGCCAATGAGATGACGTATTACTGGCGCGTGCGGGCCGAAAACCTCGGGGGCGTCGGGCCGTGGTCGGACGTTCGGACCTTCACCACCGCCCTGTCGCGGCAGAACGACCTCGGCTTTACGAGCTTCGAGGCGGTTGCTAATGCCGCCGGCCCGATCATTCCCCCGACGGGCGCCGCCGCCGACTTCCAGGGCTTTCCCGTGCCCGAGCGGCCCGACGACCGGCAGCAGGTGGGCGCGGGCGTCTGGATGATCAACACCGGCGCTACCGCCAGCGGGACCACCTTCGATGCCTTCCTCCAGCGCTCGACCCGCAATGGCCTCGGGTTCGTCGGGCGGTACGACTACGAGATCCGGTTCACGGACGCCTGCTACGATGCCTGGCAGGCCGCCCACGACGCAGGCACCCCCTTCGTCACCCCACCAGACGGCTGCTACGGCTACGACCGCTTCGGCATCGTCAGCAACGGCGGTGAGCAACCTATCCTGGTGCCCTTTGAATTGTGGAACATCGGCATCGGCACGCCCAACGATCCCAGCGACGATTTCCGCCTTGTCCCGGCCGTCATCGACTGGGAGGTGGACGGCTTCAACCTGCAATGCGCCGACTCGCCCATTTCCGGTGGTGACAACGATCCGGAGAGCGATTGGGTGTACTGGCATTTACCCTGCACAGGCGACTGCTCCAATGACGACCTGACGCCGGGCGAAGCGGGGTACGAGCGCTGGCAGACTAACCTGCTGGCCGGCACGACGCCGCACTCGCACGGCAACGAAGTCCTGGCCCGGATCGTCTGGGTCAACTACAACGGCGGCGAAACCGGGGCGTGCACGCTCGACAACAAGATGACCGTGTTTAACCAGGCGATGCCAGAAGCCGGCACCGTCTTCCGTATTATCACGGAGAAGCCCATCGAGATGGCCCGCGCCACCACGCTCACCGGCCTCAACGTGGTGCCGCCCACGGGCTCCGCCGCCCTGGGCGACTTCGGGCTCGTGGGGGCGCCGGGCTCCTTCACCTACACCGGCGCCTTCCTCAACCTCGAAGGCGACTTCACTTCGGCAGGGTTGTACGCGGGCGAGGCCGGGACCGTCGGCACCCTCCTGGCCGAATTGCCGGTAGAACTCACCGCCGACCAGCACAGCGGCACCTTCACCCTCGACCCGAGCGCCCTCGCAGGCGTGGGCGAAGGCGGCGCCCTCTACGTGCTGATCCGCACCACCGCCTTCCCCGGCGGCGAGGTGCGCGGCCAGCTCCTGCCGCCCGGCAACGAGGCCCCGGACACCACCGTGCCGCTTGCCGCCGCCGCCCTCTCCCTCGAAGGCCCCGGCAACACCCCCTTCGAGGTAACGTGGGACCCGGCTGCCGACCCCAACGCCAACCCCGTCGTTTACACCTGGCAACTTGCCTCCGACGCCGACTTCACGAGTCTCGTCGTCAACGCGACGGCAGGCACCGCTACGTCGCTCCGGCTCACCTTCACCGAGTTGGAGCGGCTGCTCGACTCCGCGGGCGTGCCCGAAGGCCAGGAGGTGACGCTCTATCATCGCC
>JAHEMB010000737.1 GCA_024643915.1 Rhodothermaceae bacterium
CTCAGCGCTCAAATAAAGGACGCGGCCGATCTGGTTCTGTACCACCCGATCTTTCGGGAACGCGGCAGCGACGGCGCGGAGGTCGCGCAAGGCTTCGGGATACTCGCCCTGGGATTTGTAGAGCAGGCCGCGGAAGTAGCGGGTCTTGTGGAAGCCGGGCCGGGTTTTTTCGGCGGTTTCGAGGACTTCTTCGGCGCGCTCCAGGTTGCCTTCTTGCAGGTACACCCGTGCGAGATTCACCCAGCCGTCGGTGTAGGCCGGGTCGAGTTCGGTCACGCGGCGGAAGGCCTGCTCGGCGCCCTTCAGGTCGCCTTGCAGCAGCAGGCCAATGGCGTAGTCATTCCAGCGTGTGCGGTCCGCCGGGGTGCCGGTCTGCGCCGCCGCGCCCACGTCGGGCGACACCTTCAGCGTCACTTCGTCTGTCGCCATCGTGACGATGGGCAGGACCGGGATCGCCTTGAGGGCGCCGGACACGTCGCGGAGGTCGCCGGTGAAGGCAACGGCCCGGTCGTCGAAGTGCGGCGAGACGGCGCCGGAGTCGGCGGACACGCCGGCGTAAGAAAATCGCGTGTGCCACGGGTTGAACTTCCGGTAGTGCAGCTTCGCCGTAAGGGTGAGCGATTCACCTACGTCCTCGGGGATTTGCAGGCGGAAGTGCGCTACGTTGGCGGCGCCGGGCGGGATGAGATTGACGTACACGACAGCGCGGCTGGCCCAGGCGTTGCGCTTGTTGATCGGGTTGGCGTGGGCGTCCACCATGAGGCTGCGGAAGAGGTGGGCCGACGGCTCTACCGGGCCGGCGTCGCCGTCCGTCCAGCCGCTCCAGAAAAGCGTCTGGCCCCGGCTGTCCACCGCCTTCACCTCCAGCCAGGCTTCCTGAGCATCCACCGTACCGCCGGGAAAGAAGTGTCCCAGGCCGAGTGTCCGTACCACCACGTCGAGCCGGACGGATGTGCCGGGTTGCAGCACGGCGTCGCCGTCTTCGAGGGGTGCAAAAACGCGCGTGGCCTCCCGCGTCAGGCCGCCCCCGCCAAGGTCCCGCGCCTGCTCCTCACCTACGGCAAACGTGCTGGCGATTTGCAGCGGATCCCGCCCGCGCGCCTCCGTCGTCTCGACCTGCTCCGACGGCTCGCTGACGGCGAAAAGATCGACGCTGACCTGGTTGCGCTGGAGGAATTCGATGGTTTGCTGAAGCTGGACCGAGTCGCGGTTGGCGGTGGGGACGGCGGTGTTGGCGGCGAGGAAACGGTGGCTGCGGATGAAGCCGTCGTCGCTGCCGGCATCGTCGGAGGGGGTGTGCGGCATGTGGCAGGAGACGCACGTCATCGGATTCTCAGGCGCGTAGAACGAGCGTGCACCCTCGCCCGAGACGCCGCTCGCCTGCCAGTTATCATACTCGTTGAAGCCGCGCAGCCACCGATAGTTGTTCACCGGCACGTCCAGGTGGACCTTGTGGCACGAGGCGCAGAATTCCGACACCTGCTCGCGGTGGAACGGCTTGAGGAACGCCCGCCGGTGTGGTTCCGGGTCCAGCCGCACGGTCAGGTCGTGCAAAAAGCGGACGGCCCCGTTGTCGCTTGAGGCCAGGGCGTGCATCTTCGGGTATTCGAGCACGATGCCGCCGTTGCCCATCGTCCCCTTCACCTGGACCACGCTGTGGCACGAGACACAGGCCAGCCCCGCGTGTGCTTCCGGCGTGTCGATGAAATCCGACACGGGCTGGTTCATCTTACCACTGAAAAGGAGGGCGTGGTCGTGGCAGCCCGCGCACCACTGCGGCGCCTCGTTCCCCACGACCTCCTGCATGTACTCGATGGACTTCCGGTACCACTGGTTGTTGAACGAGGAGAAGCGGTGCGCGGAGGATTCCCACTGCGCCGTCACGTCCGGGTGGCAGCCGCTCCGCGCGCACGTCTGTGAATCGAGGAAAAAGTCGGAGGGGATGAGGGCGCCGTCGGTCGTGGCGGAAGCGCTGGGGAAGAAGGGGCCGCTGGTGCCGCCCATCGCCTCTCCCGCGAGGTCGGGCGGGGGAAGGGTTGGGTTGACGATGCGGCGGGCCGGGTCGTCGGGCCAGAGGGGGCGCGTGCCAAGGACGACGAGGGCCACCGCCCCGGCGATGGCCACGGCGCGCAACACGCTGCGCCGCTTCGCGAAAAGGCCGCGCTGCCCCAGCCACGCGAGGGTCGCCGCGCAGGCACCGACGCTGGCCACGACGTGCGTCCAGAGGACGGGTCGCAGCGGCTGCCGGTTGCCGAAGACGGCGAGTGCCAGCCCCGTGCCTGCCGCCAGCAGCATCAGCGCGAGGGCCGCCGCGCCGAGCGCCGAGCGCCCCTCGCCGCCCCGGACGATGGCAGCGCCTAGCCCGACCCACGTGGCCAGCAGGGCAAGGCCCAGCAGCAGGTGCCCCAACACATTCGCCACGTAGAACAGGCTCGGGTCGCCCGCCGCCAGCAAGTACCCGCTGTTGGCGAGCACAAGGCCCGTCAGCCACGGCGCGGCGCGCAGGAAGGGGCTATGGGGACGTTTCGTCTGCATCGGGGAGGAAGGTACGCAAGAAATCAGCAAAGTTGTACGCTGGCGCGGTCGGATTTCATCGCCAGGGTGCTTCCCTCAGAAGGCTACCGCCGCATCGCTCCCCGCTTTCCGATGCCCG
>JAHEMB010000065.1 GCA_024643915.1 Rhodothermaceae bacterium
CCGGCCCTCCCCGCGTCGCGCCCGCCGCTCAGTTCCCCACGTAGCCCAGCGCCTGCAGCTTCTCCAGCTCCTTCTCCGCCAGGCCCGCCCCAGTCGCACCGCCCCGCTGATCTCCTTCAGGCCCGTGTTGGGCACGAGGCCGCCGGGGGTGTCGTAGCTGCCCGCGCGCTTCCAGGTGAAGCCACCGTCGTAGGCGAAGCCGTCCAATTGGCCGCCGGCTTCGAGGTGGGTGGCCGCCTGGCGGGGGTTGCTTAGGGCTTGCAGCGTCAGGCTGCCCGCGAGGGGGGCCTCGTAGGCGAAGAGGTCCGGGCCGGTGGCGTGGACGACGCCGCCGAGGGCGTCGGAGCCGTAGAGCAGGCTCGCCGGCCCTTTCACCACCTCGATGCGCTCCATCCCGAAGGCGTCCACCTCGGGCGCGTGCTCATCGCCCCACTGCTGCCCCTCCTGCCGCACCCCATCGCTGACGACGAGGACGCGCTGCGAGGTCAGCCCCCGGATCATCGGCTTGGCCAGCCCCGGCCCGGTCCGCAACAGCCGCACACCCGCCACGTCCTCCGCCGCCTCAAATGCCGAGACACCCCGGTTGCGTATGATCTCGTCGCGCTCGACGACGGCCACGGCCTGCGGCGTCGAGAGGAGGTCGGAGGCCTGCGCCTTGGCGGTGACGGTGACGGAGGGCGCCTCGTAGGTCGTCGGACGCAGGGCCAGGTCAAGCGTCTGCGCCGCCGTGCCGAGAACAACGGTACGCGTCTCGCTTTGGAAACCGATGAAGCTAAATACAATGCGGTAGGCGCCGGGCCGGTCGAAAGCCAGGCGGTAGCGGCCCTCCGCGTCGGTCACGCTCCCCAATGCCACGGCGGGAGCAAAGACGGTGGCGCCGGCCAGGGGCTCACCCGTCTCAGCATCGGTGACGCGGCCTGCGAGCACCTGCGCCTGCCCGGCGCTCGTAAAACAAAAGAGTAGGATCAGCAGGGCCAGGGTTCGCATACTGCAACGCCTGATTGAACTGCAACGCATGGCTCTCTCCTTCCAGCGAGATAAGCGGGGCTGCCAAACGCGTGCGCGCCTCTCCCCGGCCTGCACGGCACAAGGTGAGATCAGCGAAAACGCGGGGCAGTCGGCAAGACACTCGCCGGACCTCACAACGGCGCCCGACGAGCAAAAGCGGAATCAGGAAGAGACAGGGGGGCCGCGGATGGCCCGGGAGAAATGCGCACGGGACGCGAAGAGAACGGGTGCTGCCGCCCGCAACAACGTGGCCTGCCGGAGAGGACGGAGCGCCTGCCCGGTCAGGCCGGAAGAAAGCTTAACGACGGCACAGAAGGCGCAGTCGGTGCTCTGATAGACTTCCTTGACGAGCCAGCCACCGCGCGCCTGCGATGCGTCCTTCGGCGTCTCGTGCCGGTGGGACGGCTTGTGCCTGTGATCCAGATGATGCACCACGGGCGCCCCCAGCCCGCCCACGAGAAAGACGGCGAGCAAAACGAGGGCGCTGTATGTGCGGCGGAGCGGCAACATGCACGAGAAACGCACCACGCCGAGGAAGGTGCCGCCCGTGGGGAGCCGGAGAAAGGGAGAGGGAGAGAGTCGGCGATTGCTACCCCTTATCGTTTCTATCTTCGACTCCCCGACTCCCCGACTCCCCGACTATGCGCCTCGCTGCTATCGATGTAGGGACCAACACGGCGCTGCTGCTCGTCGCAGACCTGGGCGCAGCGGGGCTGACGCCCCTCGTGGAGGAGCAGCGGTTCGTGCGGCTGGGCGAGGGGGTGGATGCCGCCGGGCGCGTCGGCGAGGCGGCGATGGCCAGACTTCGGACGACGCTGCGCGAATACCGGCAGACGGCCGAGGCATGGGGCGTGGAGGAGATCCTCGTCGGCGCCACGAGCGCCTCGCGCGATGCCCGCAACCGCGACGACCTGGTCGCCTTCGTCCGGCAGGAGACCGGCCTGCCTTACGAGATCCTCTCCGGCGAAGACGAAGCCACCTGGACCTTCCTCGGCGCCCTCTCCGCCTTCGACGACCTCGACGGGCGCTGCGCCCTCATCGACATCGGCGGGGGCTCGACGGAGTTGGTGGTGGGCGAGGCCGGGGGCGGGGCCGAGGCCCTCCACTACCGTCGCAGCCTCGACGTGGGCGCGGTGCGGCTGACGGAGCGGTTCTTTTCGCAGCAACCGCCGCACCCCTCAGCAGTGGAGGCCGCCCGGACGTTCACCCGCCGACTGCTCGAAGAAGCTGCCGCGCCGCTCGATAGGTCAATGCCATTCGTCGGGGCGGCGGGGACGCTCCTGGCCCTCGCGCTCGTTGAGGCGGGCGCGGCATCGTGGGAGGCGCTCAGCACAGGCGACATGATTCTGGGGGCCGGCGTCGTGCGGCGCTGGTGCGAGCGGCTGCTGACGCTTTCCTTCGACGAGGTGCTGGCCCTCAACCACGTCGTCCTGGAGGGCCGCGCCGACGTATTCCCGGCGGGTGTGCTCGTCCTCGACCTGGTGATGACACACTTCCAGATCGACGCCTGCCGCGTCAGTCCACGGGGGTTGCGGCACGGGCTGGCGCTGCGCTGGGGACGCGAAAACGGCCTTATCTCAGGTTGAAACCGCACGTCTCAGATTGATCTCATCTCAACGTGAGAAGGGCCTGGGAGGGAGAGAAAAGCGGTGTGGAAGTTACCCTTCTACCGAAGTAGGTTACACTCCGTAAACCCCGGCTGAACGGTCCCTGAGGGGCCGGATCGCTGCATCTTTTTTCTTTTCAGATTCAGCGCGTCCGGGTAGCGACGCCTTACGACTCCTCACGACTCGGTGCCGATGCGGTGGCGCTGGAGCATGTCCGCCACGCCCTGAAGGCTGTGATAGGCGATGCCGTGGCGTTGCTGCAGGTAAGCTTGCACGTCTTTGAGCCGGGGAAGCCGCCCGGCGGCCCGTTCGCGCTGGAGGCCGGCCACCACCTCGGGCGTCACGCGCTCCTGGCTGCCGCCGACGGGCTTTTCGTCCAGGAGGGCGCTTAAGCCGCCTTTCTCGTAGGCTTTCCACCACCGCTGAAGCTGCCGCTCGGAGTAGCCCAGGACGGGCGCGAGGGGGCGGCGGCTGGCGTAGGCGCCGCTCTTGAGCAGGCGCAGCATTTTCACCCGGTCGCACACGGCCTCTCCGCGCAGGCGCTTTTCGAGAGCAGCCAGCTCGTTCACAGTTTCGGCGATGCGTTGCGGGTAATCGACGCGCATGACGGGATCGGGGAGGGATACAGACACGGTGAAGCTGAATGAGGGCGTCTTCGGCCCTCGGTGGTGGGTTTGGCACATCCCCTTTGGAGAGCACCTTGCGACAGAGCGGGCCAGACGGCGGACGCCCCGACACCCAAGCTATCGGCGCCTACCGCTCTCGGTTAAGAAAACACACACCCGATTAACGCCCCGATACGATGCGAATCGCTACGAAATTCAAACCGACCCGCCTGCGCGCCACGCTCGCCGTGCTGCTGACAGCCGGCCTCCTGCTCTCCGGCTGCGCCGATGGCCTTATCGGCCAGGAAGAAGTGGTGCCTGCCGAACAACAGCGCGAAGGGAAGCTGCGCCACGCGCATCTGCTCCAGCGCGGCGACGGCGAAGGTGCCAACAAAGTTCTGGAGCGCTACGGCAGCCTCGTCACGGCCACCGAGTTCGTCGTGAAAATGACGGCTTCCTCCGCGCTCAGCGCCAGCAAGGTCCTAGAGCGCTATAGCAATGAGCCGGGCGTGACCGTCAAGCGTTCCTTCCGGCGCGCCTATCGCGGCTTCGCCATCCACGTCGATCCGCTCAACGTGCCCGGCCTGCTCAACAAGATTGAGGCCGACCCGGACATCGAGTGGATCGAACCGGACATCCGCACACACCGGCCCAGTCCGCAGGCGTCCGATCTCAAAGGCGGCAACAAGCAGTACCTGCCGTGGGGCGTGGATCGTATCGACGGGGACCGCAGCTCCACCATCTCCGGCAACGGCCGGGGCAGCGTGAGCGGCGTCGAACTGTACATCCTCGACTCGGGCATCAAGGCCCACGACATCAACGTCGTCGAGGAAATGAACTTCCTCACGGGGGAATCGGGCGAAAACGCAGCCAGCGACGCACTCGGGCACGGCACCCATGTGGCCGGCACCGCCGCCGCCCAGGACAACAGCATCGCCGTTGCCGGGGTGGCGCCGGGCGCCCGCGTGCACAACTTCAAGGTACTCGACAACGCCGGCAACGGCGACCTCTCGACGGCCATCGCCGCGGTGGACCTCATCACCGAGCGCAAGGTGGCTGATCCAGCGACCCCCATCGTGGTCAACCTGAGCTTCGGCGGCGACATCGGCACGACGGCCTACAACGCGCTCGACGAAGCCATCCAAACCTCCATCGCAGCGGGCGTCGTCTACGTCATCGCTGCGGGCAATGCGGGCATCGACGTGGCGACGGTAACCCCGGCGCACGTGACCGAGGCCCTCACCGTAGGCGCCTACGACAAAAACGACCGCTTCGCGTCCTTCTCCAACTACGGTAGCCTGATCGATCTCCTGGCGCCGGGCGTGGACATCGAATCGTGCAGCAACGCCACCGGGGCCAAGCAGCCGCCGGTGCTGATGAGCGGCACGTCCATGGCTTCGCCGCACGTGGCCGGCGCCGCCGCGCTCTACCTCTCGCGCCATCCCAATGCGACGCCGCAGCAGGTCCACGATGCCCTTGTCGGGGCGGGCCAGCCCTGGATCAGCGGCATGCCATCGGGCACCACCAGCCGCAGCGTCTACGTCGGCAACTTTTAGGGGGCAGCACCGCCCTACGCTCCCCCGGCCGGGCAGTCGGGGCCTGGCCGGGGGGCGGGCGGTGCACAAGGGGAGATCCAACGATGAATCAGATAAGCAAAAGCTACCAGGGAGACGAGACGATGAAAACAGCGGTCGATGCACACACGATGCTGCTGAGCGTGCTGATGGCGGGGGCGGTGCTCCTGGCCGCGCTCCTCTCCCTCACAGGATGCACCAACCGCGCCCTCGCCTCGGGCGAGACGACCCACGCCACGGTTGTGGAAACGACCATTCAGAGACATCCTGCCATCCTGCCAACCGACGCCATCCTTGAGGACGCTGCCGAATGGCCGATACAGACCGAGACCTTCACCACCTTTTAAGTAACCCGCGTCCCTCACCACGCGCGCACCGGGCCAACGTCGTATCGGCCCATCAGAGAGAAAGCTATGAAACGCACGACCTCTTTCCTCCTCACCCTGCTCTTCGGCCTGCTGCTGCTGACCGGCTGCGAAGACGGCCTCGTCGGCCAGGATACCTCCGAGCAGGAGACTTTTGCGGAGACACAGCGCAAGGGCAAGCTGCGGCACGCGCACCTGATGAAGGGCGCCTTCCAGCAGGCCGACGGCGCCGGCAAAGGCGGTGAGGAAGACGAGCGGGTCGGCCTCATCGTGGCGCTCGAAAAGCAGGCCGTGCTGGAGCGCTACAAGATCCTGGAGCGCTACAAGGTGATGGAACGCTACAAGATCCTGGAGCGCTACGAGTACGAGCACGTCTTCGACGGCTTCGCCATCACCGCCGACGCCGAGGAACTCAACGGGCTCCTCGCCGAGATGGCGCTGGATCCCGCCATCGCGTGGATCGAGCCGGACTTCTCCATGCGCGTGGTGAACCCCAACAGCGGCGACGTGCAGAACAGCATGTTCACGCCCTGGGGCATCGGCGCCATCGGCGCGCCCGCCGCCGCCGAGCGCGCAGCGCCGGACGTTGACATCTACGTGATGGATACAGGCGTCACCAGCGAGCACGTGGACGTGAGCGAGGCCTACAACTTCGTGGCGAAGGACAACGAGAGCACCAGCGACGCGGACGACTTCGACGGGCACGGCACCCACATCGCCGGCATCATCGCCGGTAAGAACGTCATCGACGGCATTGCGCGGCAGGCCCGCGTGCACAACCTCAAAGTGGTGGGCCCGAACGGGAAGACCGAGCTCTCCACGGCCATCGCGGCGGTCGAGTACGTGACCGGGCAGAAGCTCCAGCATCCGAACCGGCCCATGGTGGTCAACCTCAGTCTGGGCGCCAACGTCTACACGGAGGAGAACATCAGCCTCGACGAAGCCATTGAGGCCTCCATCGCCGCCGGCATCATCTACGTCATCGCGGCGGGCAACGAGGGCGTCGATGCCGAGCATGTCTCGCCGGCCCACGTCGAGGAGGCCATCACGGTGGGCGCCTACGACAACGCCAGTCGCTTCGCCTCGTACTCGAACTTCGGGCACAAGGTGGACATCCTGGCGCCAGGCACCGACGTCATCTCCCTCTACACCGACGCCCGCCGGCCCAACCGTTTCGCCCTCATGAGTGGCACGTCGATGGCGGCGGCCCACGTGACGGGCGCCGTGGCCGTCTTCCTGCAGCAGAATCCGCACGCCAACGCGCAGCAGGTGGAGGCGGCCCTGGCCCAGAGCGGGCAGGGCACCATCAGCGGCGCACCGGGCGGCACCACTGACAAGACCCTCTTCATGGGCGGCACGGGCAACGGCTCGAACGACGACGAGGGCGGCCTGTTGAGCATGCAGCTCCCGCCGTTCCTCCAGTTCGCTATCACCACCTTTGACGACCTCAAACTCGGCGACAACATCTACGTCGGGCTTGAGGGGAGTACGGCTGCCAATGCCAGTCTCTACGCAGGCGGCGACATCCGCTTCAAGGGTAGCCCGGGTAACACCCGCGTCGAAGGCTTCGGCTACTACACCGGGAAGTTGAAGAGCCGGGACGAGGAGACCGCGCAGCAGGTCTTCCAGCCGCGCCTCAACCCCACAAGCCTGGCGCCGACCCAGGAGGTCTCCGCCCTTGAGGCACCGCACTTCGAGCCGAGCGCATTCAGCCAGCACGTGACGGAGACCACGCGACGACACCTTGATCTGAAAGGCCACTACCAGCTGGGCACGAAGGAAAACCCGACGGTCTGGTACGTCAAGGGCGACCTGCGCACCCGAGGTGACGTGAGCTTCTCGGGCTATGGAATCTTCCTGGTCGAAGGGGACATCATGATCAAGCACAACGTGACGACCGACATCCACACGGAGGACAACCAACTCGGGCTCTATGCGAAAGGCGACATCGGGGTCGGCGAGAATGGCTCCGTTAACATGGCCGCACAGCTTCTCTCGCTCCGGCGCGCGCGGTTCATGGGAGACTGCACGCTCTACGGCAGCATCCTGGCCGTGGACGAAGTGCGGTTCGATGGCCAGATCACGCTCTTCCATCGCCCGCCCTCCCCTGTGCTGACCGACCTCTTCTGGCCGATGCAGTAAACACGACCTTCATGGCGGAACCTGCTGGTCGGGGCGGACCGGCAGGCAAGGCAGGAACAGGCGGGCTGGGCGGCCCGCCTGTTCCATTTTTGTTCGGCCCCACGAAGCACGAAGCGCCGCTCCTCCCGGGGAAGAGCGGCGCTTCGCAGCCTCACACGAAACACGGTTTACTCGATGCGGAGCAATTCCGTCTCGCGCTTCAGGCGGACCTGCGCGCCGAAGCTCGTCTCGTACGACTGGTTGGTAGCGCGGACGAGCGGGCTCACGCCCGGGCTGGTGTTGCCCTGCAGCCAGGTTCTCGGCCCGTCGTACCCGCCCTCTTCCTCGAAGTAATCGTCGTCGCCGTAGTCTTCAAAGTAGTCATCGTTCCCGCCCTCACTACCGTAGTAGTAATCGTCCTGATAGTACTCGTCACGGTAGTTGCCGTCGTACAGGTGGGCGCTGACGGACTCCTGACCGTAGTCGAACAGCCACGCGGTGTTGTCCGGCAGAAGCGAGACGGGCACGTAGCCGTCGAAGTTGTACGGGTCGAAGAAGCGGCTGTAGCCGGTAGGCACCACGCGGCCCCGGTAGAGATCGACCGTGCCGACCTTTACGCCGTGCGAGCGCTCGTAGGCACTCAGCACGAAGTCGTCGTAATGGCGCGTCGAGATCAGTTCGAGACCTCCGCGCGGATCGCCCACGAGGAAGATGTCGCGGTCGAAGCGCGCCCGTCCATCGCGATAGACGGTGGCGCGGATGCGGCCCAGGTTCTCGGGGATGTAATCCACCGTGCCGATGTATTGCCCGTCCTGATAAATCTCGAGGGCATCGACGAAGATGTCGATCTCGGCGTAGGACGGCGTGGCGCTGCGGACGTAGTGGCGATACACGGTCCGCACGTCGAGTTGGGAACGGCGATGATGGCGATAGCCCGCGCCCCACCCGGCCTCAACATAGACGACCTGCCGGTACCGATAACGCGGCGCCCAGTGCCGACGGTGCCGGTACTGCCACGGCCACCGCAGGTCGATGTGGATGTTGACGCCCAGATGCCGCGGGCGCGGGCGGTAGCGCTTGTGGTAGCGGTACTTGTTGCGGTAGTACTGGCCGCCCACGTAGTGATAGTAATAATCGCGGTGCCGGTAGCTACGCTGGGGCCGGCGGTGCTTGACGCCGCGCCCTATCTGGCGGCGACCGTACCGGTCATTCCGGTCGTAGCGCTGGTCGCGGCGGTCGCGCACTTGTCGGTCGCCCCGGTTGCCGTCGCGGTCGTAGCGGCGGTCCCGCTGCACACCGGAACGCGGCGTCTGGTTGCGCCGCGCGCGATCCTGCCCGACGTTCCGGTCGCGGCGGTTGCGGTCGTCCCGTGTGGCTCGGCTGCGCCGGCCGTCGATGCGCTGGTTGACCCTGCGATCCTGCTCTCCCTGGCGACGGCGGTCGACGTTTCGGCTGTTGCCGTTCCGGCCTTCCTGCGCAGTAGCACGGCTGCGTCGTCCGTCGATGCGCTGATTGACGGCGCGATCCTTTTGACTCTGGCGCCCCCGTTCCGCCGAACGCGTCTGGCGATCCTGCCTCACGTCCGAACGGCTGCGCGTTGCCGACCGCTCGCGCTGCTGCCGTTGCGGCGAACGCACGCTGCGCTCCTGCGAGGAACGGCTGCGCTGGACGTTTCGGTTGCGCTCCTGACGGCGCGGCGTGGTACGTTGCTGTGTCGCCTGGCTGCGGTCATTGCGCGTGCGCTCCGTGCGCTGCTTCGTGGCACGGCTCCGCTCGGTGCGGGCGCGGACCGACGTGCGGGCGCGGCTGCGCTCCTGCCGGTTGCTGCGGCTCTCGCGGGCCTGGCTGCGCTCCTGCGGGCTCCGCTTCTGCACCTGCACCTTCGTGCGCTGCGAATCGCCGCTGCGGCGTTGTGCGCGTTGCGTGCGCTGCTTCGGCTCGGAACGCTTGCTCGTCCGGCTGCTGGCGCGGCTCCGGTCCGACGACGATTTCCTCTCTACCCGTTCCTTCTTCGAGGACCGGCTACGCTCGCGCGACTGCGCCTCTGCCGTCTCAACGAAGAGGGCGAGCCCGAGAAAAAGAACGACGAGGGGGAGCCAGCGAATGGCGCGTTGTGGTAACGGAATTTTACTCATAACCCTCTCCTACGTGAAGTGCCCTGGCTGCACGCCGCAGCCTTCCGCTCTTCCCTTCCC
The DNA here is from genome assembly GCA_024643915.1 of Rhodothermaceae bacterium. Lineage (GTDB taxonomy): Bacteria > Bacteroidota > Rhodothermia > Rhodothermales > JAHEMB01 > JAHEMB01. The sequence goes on from JAHEMB010000065.1 coordinate 9,476, forward strand.
TAAAGTTCGTGCCAACCTTCAAAAGGAAGGGAGCGAAGCGCTACCAGGTTGCAAAAAGCAAGAATTTAGCCACGCTTTATTTATGTATAAGTCCTTCAATTATAGTCTCTTATCAAAGCACATGTGTTTATCAAAGAAGCCCCACCGAAAAACCACCGTTTGCGCTCCTACCTCTTCCTTCTAGCAGACTTTGTCTACTATCGACCACAGCGCTGCCTTCGAAGGTCGAGTCGCCTCAGGCTACACGCCCCACACCATCGTGCTGCCGATATGGCCCGTCCAGGCGACAAGGGCGGCAGCGCCCAGGGCGAGGAGCGCCAGCAAGATCCGCGCTGCGAGGGGGTCGTTTGGATCACGCTCCACCGTGGTGCGTCGCTCCAGCCACAGCGAGACGGCCGCAAGCAGCACGAGCGTCAGGCCGGTCAGGTAAAGTGTATAGAGGGCCATGTCCTCGTGCAGCCCCACCAACTCCTCCACGATGGGCGTCCCCTCGACGTGCTCTTCCATCGGCTCGCCCGTGAAGTAGGCGAAGAGGGCGCCCGCCATACCGAGGGTGAACAGCAACAGGGTAGCACGCCGCCAGAACGCCGTGCCCCGTACCAGCCACACCAGCGCCACCCCCCCCCCCCCCACCCCGATCAGCACGATGGGGAAATGTACTGCGAGCGGGTGCAAAATGGGGAGTTTATATTGAAGAACCGTTTCCATGATTTCGCTGCTGTAACTAATCGCCGCATGGCGCATAAGTGGAACAGCCCGGAGGACAATGAGCAATTATTAGAAATGAGCAATTAGGACAGTAGTCCCTACTCACTGCTATTTGCACGTTGCTCATAGTCAATTGCCCGCAGGGCGCCGCGTTGCCGAAGATCCTGAATTGCGCGTTCAAAAACCAGAAAAGATGCGTTTCTTCTCCACCCTCCTTGCCAGCACGCTTGGTGCGCTCCTCGCCCTCGGCATCGTGCTCTTCTTCACGTTCATCTTCATC
>JAHEMB010000738.1 GCA_024643915.1 Rhodothermaceae bacterium
CCCGACTGGGAACTGCCCGTCCGCCGCACGATCCTCTTCTACCCCGACAGCTTCGACGACGGCTATTACACGGGCGACTACGCCGAGTATGACGGCATGGTGCACCACCAGGGGCCGGTCATCTTCTCGACGCGGGCCGTGGAGGAAAGCTGGACGCGGCCCGGGCGCGGCAGCAACGTCGTCCTGCACGAGCTGGCCCACCTCTTCGACTTCGACAACGCCTTCGCCGACGGGGTGCCCTCCCTCATGGACCCGGCCTCGGCGCCGGCCTGGGCGAAGCTGGTGCGCCGCGAGATGCAGCACGCCCGCGTCGGGCGCTCCCTCCTCCGTCGCTACGCCGCTACCAACCCCGCCGAGCTGTTCGCCGTGGCCGTGGAGAATTTCTTCGACCGGCCTGGCCTGCTGCAACGCCGCCACCCGGAGCTGTTCGACGCCCTCACGGCGTTCTTCAACCTCGACCCGCGCACGGACGAGGACGCGTTGGAGGGGGATGAAGACGAGTCGCAAGAGGCTGTAACTAGGAAGGAGGATAAGCCGTAGCGTCGCCTCTAGCCCCAATTAACAATGTACAATGAGCAATGAAGAATGGAGAGGCGATACGTCGGCTTCTCATTGTTCATTGCTCATTTCTAATTGCTCATTGTATATGCTCCGTGATGCTGTCAACACCCTGCGCCAGCCCTGGCTGCGCCTGCTCGACCGGACGGTGAAGGTCGAGGACTCCTGGCGCCGCATTCCGTGTGACGTGCCGCTGCACCATTTCGGCGCGGGCGCGCAGCACGACTTTCCCTGGTACTTCGATGGGGAGAGCCGGGTGGAGGTGACGACGCTGGAAGAGATCAAGACGTGGCTGCTGGGCTGCACCTACGTCCGCGACGTTGAGCTTTTCCGCGAGGTGGATTTCTGGCAGCACCCCTGCACGTTCGAGCATCTGCGGAAAGGCGATTGCGAGGATTTCGCCCTGTGGGCCTGGCGCAAGCTCGTCCGCCTGGGGCACGACGCCGAGCTGGTGGCGGGGCGTTCCGAAGAAGCCGCCTGCTCTCACGGCTGCCACACCTGGGTGATGCTTCGGGGCGACGACGGCCTCCACCTCTTCGACCCCGTCGTCCGCGAGCCCGCCGCCATGATCCTGCCCCTCGACGTGGTGCGCGACGGCTACGTGCCTGAGGTAGGCGTGGACGCCCGCCTTCGCCGCTACGCCTACGGCGGCTACTACCAGCAGCGCCGCACCCGGCTCTTCAACGCGGCCGCGCTGTAGCGCAAGCCCCAAATCCCAAGCTCCAAATTCCAAGATTGCCAAGATGCACCCTCTGGAACTTGGAGCTTGAAGTTTCTAGCGTGTTGCCATCCCGCTGCCCTGCGGCGGCTGGACGACGAGCGTGCCGGTGGCCGTGCGCCCGTTAACCTCGGGCTGGTACATCATCTCGGCCTGCGCGGGCGGGTGGACGAACGTGCCGGGCGTGGTGGCCCTGGCGAGGTACGTGTACGTGTGCTCGCCCCGCCCCAGGTAATCGGCGAAGAGCAGCACGCGATCGTCGCGGATCTCGGTGTGGTTGAACGAGCCCCACCAGCGGCTCTGCCCCGTCTGTTCTGCCGCCTCCTGGTTGGTGGTGCGGAAGGCGGTGTTGAGCGCTTCGAGGCCGGCGGGCAGGGCGTCGTCCACTACCACGTAGTTGCGCTCGGTGGGCGAAGTCAGGCGGAGGGTGACGCGCACGAGGTCGCCCGCCTGGAGCGTCACGCTGCCATCGGCGGGGAGGGCCGTGCCGGTGGGCTGCCCCCGGTCGTCGAGGCGCTGGAGCTGGCGCTGTACGCTCAGGCCGTGCGCGGCGGCGGGCAGGCGCGCAGCGCTGAAAGTCTGGAGACGCAGCGAATAATAAACACGCCCCGCCCCGCTCTTCTCAATCGTCACCGGCACCTGCTGCCCCTGTGGGAGGGTGCTGAGGGCCACTTGCTCCTCGGCCACCTCAAGCGTGCGGCCCGCAAACCGGCCCTGCACCACCGCCTTGCCCGCCACCTTCACCTGCGCCGTGAAGTCCGGGCTCGTCGTCTCGAACGCCTCGTGGTAGGTGCGGAAAGCGTCGATAACGGCGGCGTTGTCTTGGGTGGAGGCCCAGGCGCCGCCCTGCCGGCTTTGCATCAGGTAGCGGACCATCCGCTCGGCGAGGGGTTGCACGTCGGCCGGTGTGCCGGCAGCGATAAGGGCAGCGAGGCCGTGCGCCGTGGCTCGGGTGTCGCTGGCGAAGATCCAATCGTAGGCGTCGCCGTCCGGCGCGGCGAGGTAGGCGGTGGTGGCTTCCACCCGGACGCGCTGGTTGATCCGGTCGAGGAGGGGCTGCCGGTAGCGGCGTAGCGCCGCCCGGTTGGTGGTGGCGATGATGCGGAGGAGCTGGCTCTCGCCCTCCACGCTCAGCCCGCCCGCCAGCGCCTGTGCCGCAAGCGCGTCGATTTCGCCATCGAGGACGCGGCCGTGGCGGGCGAGGGCGTAGAGCGTGAGCGCCCTCGCGTCGTTCCACACCGGGATGCTGTAGTATTCAGGCTTCTGGCTGCGGTTGCGCACCTGCTGGTCGAGTGCATCGACGGCCTGCCGCGTCAGGTCGGCAGGGATAGAGAAGCCGGCGTCGCGTGCCTCGGCCAGGGCGAGGACGACGTA
>JAHEMB010000739.1:0-2238 GCA_024643915.1 Rhodothermaceae bacterium
GCGGCCTCATCGAGTACCAGCCCGGCGCCAGCTACCTCTCCCCCAATGAGGACTGGCAAGATAAGGTGGAGGTGGGGCACGGCTGGTCGTACGGATTTGAGGTGTTCCTACGCAAGAAGCAGGGCCGCACGAAAGGCTGGCTCGGCTACACCCTGGCCTGGACCGAGCGCCGCTTCGACGCCCTCAACGATGGCGCCGTCTTCCCCTACCGCTACGACCGTCGCCACGACGTCTCGGCCGTCCTCACCCACGCCTTCAGCAACCGGCTGGACGTGGGGGCGACGTGGGTCTACGGCACGGGGCAGGCCGTCACCCTCTCCACCGCCCGCTTCCTCGACGGGCGGCTCCAGTACCTGAGCCTCTTCGACAACAAGCTGACCCTGCCCGAGTTGCGCGCACACGGTCCACGCGGCGGCTATCGCATGGCGCCCTACCACCGCTTCGACCTCTCCCTGAACTGGCACTTCGGCAAGGTGCTCTTCTTCGGCAAGGGGGAGAGCACGCTGTCCGTGGGCGCCTTCAATGTTTACAACCGCAAGAACCCGTTCTACCTTTTCACCACCCGTCAGAAAGACGGATCGCGCGCTTTCCGGCAGGCAAGCCTCTTTCCGGTCCTGCCCTTCGTCTCGTATCGCTTTCGATTTTGACCCTTCCACATGTATCGTCTGACGCGCAACAATTTGCTGATGATAAGCGCCCTGCTGGCACTGGCGGGCTGTGAGACGGTGGTGGATGTGGAGCCGCCGCCTCACACGCCCCAGCTCGTGGCGCAGAGCTTCTTTACGCAGCACGGCCTGTGGGCCGTTCACGTCTCCTCCACCGTGCCCTTCACGTCGGCGGAGGCGCCGGGGCTGGTGGAGAACGCGACGGTGGAGATCTGGGATGGAGACCGCCTCCTCGCCCGGCCCGCGCGGGTGGACTCGGGCACGTACGTCGATTTCGGCAACGCGCCTGCGCCGGGGCGGCCCTACACCCTCCGCGTCGCGGCGCCAGGGTTCGATAGCATCGAGGGCGCGGGGATGCTGCCGCCGCCGGTGCCGGCCCGCTTCAAGACCACCGCCGTGCCGCCCGCCGACTCCTCCCGCCGACTCCTCACCAACGTCGCGTTGACCCTCGACGACCCACCGGAGAAGGCCAATTATTACGGCCTTATGGTGTTGCAGGTGCGCCTCCAGGAGAACCGCAAGACGGGCAACGTGAAGACCCTACCCCCCACCCTTTTCACGTTCGAAAGTGATAACCTCGCCCTCGAAGAGAACTCCATCGCTTTCCTCGACACGGAAAAGTCGATCTACCGCGAGGCCTTTTTCTCCGATGGTCTCTTCGACGGCACGAAGTATCAGATCAACTTCGACGTGCAGTACGATGCGCCCCGACCCGACGCCGAGATCGTCATCCACCGCGTCCTCTTCGCCGTGGTGCTGTCCGCTTCGGAGGATTTCTACCGATACTGGACCACCTCGGGCCGCCAGGCCTTCTCCAACGAGAATCCTTTCGCCGAACCGTTGCGGGTGCATTCGAACCTGAGCGGCGGCTTCGGCATCTTCGCCGGCTACCAGTTCCTGGCCGTGCCCCTCAACCTGAACGACCTCGACGTTGCCGGCCTCACCCCGGCCATCATCTGCGGCGTCAGCGGCCTGCCGCTCTCCATCTGCGGCGTGCAGGCAACACCGTAGCGCCCACGCGGGACAGGCACAGAGGCCCGCTTCATCGTGTCTCTACTTCTCCCGTTCCCCACTCTTCCTTTCCCCTCTTCCTCACTCGCTCGAAGGTCCCCGCAGCCCCACCATTTTTCGCCTTGGCTTACGGGTTCTGAGCCAATCAAGGGTCTTATAGAGGAAGGTGGGACAAGCGCGCGCAACCCCCTCCACGGTGTTTCTCTAACCAGTCTATCCATGAGACGTGAGGTGTATCATGCGACGCTTTAGCACCCTTCTTTTCTACCTGGCCGCCCTGCTGCTGGTCTACTCCCTCGCAGGCTGCGACGCGCTCGACGACCTGTTCGAGACCGGCAAGGAGGTCACGGGTATCATCGAAGACCTCGGCCCCGACTTCCTCGTCGTCGAGGGCATTGAGTACCGTGTTACCGACAAGACCGAGTACGAAGGCATCGACGGCCTTGAGGACCTTTCGGTGGGCGACGAGGTCGAGCTCGAATACAAAGATCAAGGCGATTTCCGCGAGGCCCTCGAAATCGAGCTGGCGGGAGCCGAGGATGGCTCGTCGGAGGGCAACACT
>JAHEMB010000739.1:2248-2649 GCA_024643915.1 Rhodothermaceae bacterium
TTACCGACAAGACCGAGTACGAAGGCATCGACGGCCTTGAGGACCTTTCGGTGGGCGACGAGGTCAAGGCGATTTCCGCGAGGCCCTCGAAATCGAGCTGGCGGGAGCCGAGGATGGCTCGTCGGAGGGCAACACTTTCGTCGTCACCTACGCGCCGCCGTTCAATCCCGCGCAGATGCAGACCGAGGTGACCAACCCCTTCTTCCCCCTCCCCGTCGGCGCGAAGTGGACATACGAGGGACAGACCGACGAAGGCACCGAGCGCATCGTAGTCGAGGTGCTGGCCGAGACGCGGCTGGTGGCCGGCATCGACGCGCGCGTCGTCCGCGACCGCGTCTACCTCAACGATGAGTTGATCGAGGACACCTTCGACTGGTACGCGCAGGACGCCGCCGGCAACG
>JAHEMB010000740.1 GCA_024643915.1 Rhodothermaceae bacterium
GCGCCGGCCTTCTGCGTCCGGGGGCGTTGGGGTGTCAGGCGGCTGCGGCGACAATCCGCCTTTCGCAATGGAATCAGTCGCTGAGCCAGGCTTTGGCGCTGCCGTCGGCGAAGGTCTGGATCTGGGCGGCTTTGGTCTGAGAGACGACGCCGCCGGGTGTCAGCACGAGCTCAATGGTACCGTTGGGGCCGTCGATGGTGACCGTCACGGTTTCCACTTCCGGCACGCCCGTCTCGTCGATGGTGAGGTCCTCACCGACGCGGAAGACGAAGTCGGTGATGCCCGGCCCGCGCACGACGTTCTCATAAGTGAAGTCGCCGAAGAAGCCGGTGTCGAGGAGGCGTACGTCGGTGTTGCCGGTGGCCTTCACCTTCGTCCCCTCGGCGCGTGCACGAATGACGGTGCCGCCGGAAAGGGGGTTGCCGTTGTGGTCGGTCACCTTGAGGGTGTATGTCTGGTTGAGACGCGCCACGGCGGGCGAAATCTGCACGTAGGGGTAGCCGGAGAAGATCACGCCCGTCACGCCGCTCACTTCCTGGTTGTTCTCATCGGCGGTGGTTGCGTAGATCTTCGCCACGCCGTCGGCGGGCAGGGGGTTGGCCGAGATCAGCCGCACAGCGCCGCGCCCGTCGTCGCCCGTCAGCACGGAGCCTTCGATGACGCCGTGGTCGGCGGTGAAGTAGACGGCGGTGCCGGGCTTGACCGGGTTGGCGTACTTGTCGCCGACGATGACGCTGATGGCGTCGGTAAGGCCGTAGCGGGTCAGGCCGGGGAAGTTAAACCGATCGGGGCCGATGCTGAAGTGGCGCTGGTCCGGCAGGCCGCCGTGGATGGCCACAGAGACGGGCTGCGAGCGGATCATCTTGCCGGCGATTTCGGTCTCGGCGATGAGCTGGACGACGCCGGCTTTGACGCCGCTCGACAGGTTCACCGTCACCTGGCCGTTGTTGTCCGTCTCGGCGAACTCGGGGGCGATGAAAGCGCCCTCAGGGGCCTGGCCCAGGGTGAAGCGGATCATCGTCGAGTGATCGAGGATGACGGGGCGTCCGGCGGAGTCGGCCACCTGGAACGTCAGGCGCGCTACTTCTGCCGAGCCGCTTTCCTTCACGCCGATGTTGCCCGACGTTTGCCCCAGCAGCAGGATGTTGGAGGCACGGCCCGAGACGGGCTCGTCCGCGACCATCTGCCGGATGCGCAGGGTCGGCACGTCGATGATACGGCCGGCCAGGGCCAGCACCGTCACATTGTCGCTGCTGAACCCGTCGCTGTTGGCGATGATGCGCAGGTCCATCGTGCTGTCTACGCTGACTTCAAACTCGTAGCGCCCTTCGTCGTCGGTCTCGAAGAGCAGGTCGAAGGGCAGGACGCGGACGAAGGCGCCGGGGACGGGGTTGTTGGTCTCGCTGTTGAGCACCTTGCCGGAAAGCGTGACAACCCCGCTTTCGTCGTCTTCGCTGCTTAAAAGGCTGCAACCGGTGGCGAAGAGGGCCAACAGGCTCAGGATCAGGGCGGATTTTCTCATGGCTTTGTCTTTGGGCGGTCCCGAATGGAGGGGCGGGTCGTTTTGCCGAGTATCGGCGGGCGTCCGGGCATCTTTAGCGCATCGTATTGGGAAAAAGTGGCGCGGCGCCGAGTGAGACAGCGGCCCGTCAGGAAGCGCAAGGGCGTGTCCTTTCGGAGAAACATTGGGCAAAACCGGCGCCCGCGCTCGCATCCATTCGACATTTCCCGGCAGCGGGCATTATATTGGCGCGATTTCGTGCACGCTGGGCCCCTGCGCACCACCCGGCATCGCCGCCTCCGTACCTGACACCTCGATCCTACCTCAAAAAACCGCATGTTCGAAGAACTCGTCGGCCAACTCGAACAGATCATCTGGGACACAGGCATTCCCGTTGGAGGCGAGACGATTCCTTTCGTCGTCATCCTCCTGCTGGGCGTCGGCATTTTCCTGACGCTGCGCCTCACCTTCGTGCAGTTTCGGCACCTGGGGCATGGTTTCGCCGTCACCACGGGCAAGTACGACGACCCCGACGAGCCCGGCGACGTGCCGCACTTCCAGGCGCTCACCACGGCGCTCTCGGCTACCGTCGGTATCGGCAACATCGCGGGCGTGGCCATCGCCATCCACTTCGGCGGGCCGGGCGCGCTTTTCTGGATGTGGATAACGGCCCTGCTCGGCATGGCGACCAAGTTCAGCGAGGTAACGCTCGCGCAGAAATACCGCGTGCAGGAAACCGTGGGAGAGGGCGAGGCGAGGATGCAGGGGACGGTCTCGGGCGGGCCGATGTATTACATCGAGAAGGGGCTGGGGCCGAAGTGGAAGCCGCTCGCCATCTTCTTCGCCTTCATCCTCGGCCTTACGGCGTTCCTGACGGGCAACGGCGTGCAGGCCAACACGGTGGCGGACGTGATGTCGTCGGAGTTCGGCATCGCCGTGTGGATCACCGGCCTGTTGACGGCGGGCATTGTGGGCGCGGTCATTCTGGGCGGCATCAAGCGCATCGGCGCCGTAACGGGCGTGCTGGCGCCGCTCATGGCGGGTGTCTACGTGCTCGGCGCGCTCACCATCCTCCTCTTCAACGCCGGGCAGATCCTGCCCACGTTCGGCCTCATCTTTAGCGAGGCGTTCAACCCGTCGGCGGGC
>JAHEMB010000066.1 GCA_024643915.1 Rhodothermaceae bacterium
TTGTAGTTCAGAAAACGGTAACAGCCCAGCATGAACCCCTCAACGAGCGCCTGGCTGGCTGCTTCGTCAGGGACGGAGGTGTCGGGCAGGACGAAGGCCGCAGTCGCCACTTTGCGTTCCTGCGCGATGCCGGCGCCTTTGGCGGCGGCGCGGCGGATCTGCTCGGCGTCTACGTCGGCGGCAGGGCCGAGGCCGAGGAGGGCCACGCGCTTCGCCCGCACCTTCTCGGGATAGAGCAGCACCGTCTCCTCCTTCTTCCCCGCGAAGTCCGCCGTCAGGCGCTCACGCGGCGCGCCGAGGGCTTCGGCCAGCGCGCCGAGCTTTTCTTCCGCGCCGTCCTCTGCCATCAGCACCAGCAGCAGGTCCACATCGAGTTGGGCAAGGGGCAGCGTCGTTACCGAGACTTTCATCTATCGTTCGTGGTTTTCTTCGTTGAAAGGTCGTGCGTTATCGACCGGGAGTGCCTGGGACAATGCGTGAAGCGTGATGCGTGAAATCGCAGATTCCCGAAGGAAACGTGAGGGTGCCTCTAGCAACCCGTTCTAGTGAGCCTCCTCACGTTTCACCCCTCCATCTTCTCCTTGAGGGCGATGAGGTAGGAGAGGTCGTCGGCGGAAAGGGTGTCGCTGGCTTCGGGGGGGGCGAGCTTCACGTGGCGCGGGGCGGCGTCGATCACGTCGCGGAAGACCTCGTCGAGGTCGCCGCCGTGGACGAAAGCGCCGGAGGCGTTGCGGTGGCCGCCCCCGCCGAACGCCTGTGCCCACTCGTTCACGTAGGCGTCGCCCTGCGAGCGGAAGCTCATCTTGATGCCGGCGTCGATCTCGATGAAAATGACGGCGGCGCGGACGCTGGCTACCGAGAGGACGTAATTGACGAAGCCCTCCGTCTCGTGCAGGCCGGCGGCGGCGGCGCGCACCGCCCGTTGCGAGACGCGCATGGAGCCGATCTGCCCATCGTAGTGCAGACGGATCGTTTCGAGGGCGAGGCCGAGCAGGCGCAACCCTGCGAGCGAGCGCGTGTCGAAGAGGGCGGTGTGGATGGGGGCGGGACGGAGGTCGCCGCGTTCGAGCAGGTCTGCCACAATGCGGTGCACGGCGGGCGTGACGCTGCTGTAGCGGAACGAGCCAGTGTCCGTCATGATGGCGACGTAGAGCGCCGTGGCGATCTCAGTGTCGATGAGGGCGGGGTCGTACGCGGCGATGAGTTCGTAGACGAGCTCCCCCGTCGAGGAGGCGGTGTCCGGCGCGTAGGCGGCGTCGAACCAGCCTTCCGGGTCGGTGTGGTGGTCGATGAGCACCTTGACGGCCTTGCTGTCTTGAACCGCCCCGGCCAGCTTGCCCAACCGTTCGAGGGCATTCGTGTCGAGGACGAGGATCACGTCGGCCTGGGCGATGCGCTCGCGCTGGTCGATGGCCCCGTCGTAGACCTCGGCGTCGTCGACGCCGGCCATCCAGCCCAGGTTCTCCGGGGCCGGATCGCTGTTGATCATCGCCACCTTTTTCCCCAGCTTCCGCAGAAACCACCCCAGCGCCAGTTGCGACCCCAGCGCATCGCCGTCGGGCCGGATGTGCGTGGTGATCAGAAAGCGGTCGTGCTCGCGCAGCAGGGCTAAAACTCGTTCCAGCATACCTTGTCATCCTGGGCAAAAAGCGTAGCTGATAACCAACGCGAGCCTCGGGCAAAGGTTCGTGTTCGGTTGGCCGAACGGGTTTCGAGTTTACTTCATCTGTCGGGCTGCGCCCTCGTGTCGGGTTTCGAGTTTCTTGCTGCTGACGTACTCAATATCTTTCGACAACCGACAACCGACAACCGACAACCGTTCCCATGATCCGACACCTGGACGACTGCGATGCCTTCGTGGCAGGAGATGAGACGGTGTTGCGCGAGGTGCTGCACCCTGACAAAGAGGACCTGGCGATCCGCTACAGCCTCGCCCACGCCCGCGTGCGTCCCGGCGAAGCGTCGTTGCCGCACCGGCTGACGACCGCCGAGGTGTACTACATCCTCAGCGGAGACGGCACCATGCACCTCGGCGATGAAGCCGCTTCCGTCCGCCCCGGCGACACCGTCTACATCCCTCCACACGTGATGCAATGGATCGAAAACACGGGTGTCGACGACCTCGCCTTCCTCTGCATCGTCGATCCCGCCTGGCGCCCCGAGGACGAGATCGTACCATAGCAAAAGCCTGCGCCTCGGTGAAGGACGCAGGCTTCGCTGACATCGTAGATGGAGGCGGGCGCGGAGAGGAGCGACGGGCGCCTCACGGCGAACCCTCCATCCTCCATCCGCTATCTTCCATCCTCCATCAGTTCTGGTGGTAGTTGGCGAGGACGGCCTGCATAGTATGGCGCACCATGTCGGACTGCTCGAAATGCACGGCGCGCTCGAAGAAGTGAAGCGCCCAGGGATTTTGTATCTTGCCAAGGGCGACGACAGCCATACGCCGGACGTTATCGTCTTTGTTATCCCGGTAGAGGCGCATCATGTCGAATCGCGCGCCGTGCACGTCTACGTAGTCGCTATATTTTATGACGAGTTGGAGCGCTGCGAGCTTGACGCCCTCATTGTGCGTCGTGAAGGCATGCACGAGGTTTTTGCTGAAAGCGTCCCACTGCACCTCGCTGAGCGCGACGGTGCCGGGGTCTTCGAGGACGACGGGGTCCTTCTCGTTGGGGGTGGCAAAGGCAGCGGTGGCGAGCAGCAAGCTGAACGTCAGGGCCAGGGCGAGGCGGGTGTACGTCGTGGCTTTAGGATGCATGGTTTTCACGGTTGGATCCTCCCTCCCTCAAGGTCGGATAGGTGGGTGATAATGACAGCCTGGGCTACGAGACCCTATTTTGAAGGTTACGTGGAGGGGGGAGGGCATCGCTGGATACCCCCTGAAGGGATGCCTTGCAGGGGCGAGCCGTGGGCAGGCAGGGCTGAATAGTGGACTCGCGGGCGGAGATGAGCGATCTTGGACAGATAATCCTGCTGCTGTTCTGCAATGCAGCGTGACACGTGAGAAGCCTGCCCCGATTCCGTCTATCGGGGTGAGGTTGCTTGCCTCGACGTTTCAGCGAAGCGCCCTCACGCATCACGTTTCCTGCGGGAATCTTCGATTTCATGCATCACACGCCCATGCCGCCCCTCGTCGCGCTCGAATCGACCGTCATTGCCCACGGATTGCCGTATCCGCAGAACGTGGAAACGGCGTTGCGTCTGGAGGCCGCCGTACGCGATGAAGGCGCTGCGCCCTGCACGGTGGGCATCATCGAGGGGCAGGTCATCGCCGGGCTGACCGAGCCGCAGATGCGGCGGCTGGCGACGGGCGCCTACGTGCGCAAGGTCAGCCGCCGCGACCTGCCCGTGGTCGTCGCTCGCCGCCAGGACGGGGCCACCACCGTGGCGGCGACGATGTGGATCGCCCACCGCAGCGGTATCGAGGTGTTTGCCACGGGCGGCATCGGCGGGGTGCACCGGGGGGCGCGGGGCTTCGACGTGAGTGCCGACCTGGAGGAGCTCGCACAGACGCCCGTCGCTGTCGTCTGTGCCGGTGCCAAGGCGGTCCTCGATCTGGAGGCCACGCGCGAGGTGCTGGAGACACGGGGCGTGACTGTGGTGGGCTACCAGACCGATGAGATGCCCGCCTTTTACAGTCGCACCTCCGGCCTGCCCGTCGATGCGCGGTGCGAGACGCCGGAAGAGGTGGCGGCCCTCGTGCGGGCGCGCAAGCGGTTGGGCCTGCCGGGCGCCGTCCTCGTCACCGTCCCCCTTCCCGAAGACGCAGCCATTCCGGCCGAGGAAATCGAGCCGGTGATCGCGCAGGCCGTAGCCGAGGCCGTCCATCGCGGGCTTCGCGCGGCTGAGGTGACGCCTTTCCTTCTCGCCCGCGTCAGCGAACTGACGGGCGCCCGCTCGCTCCGCGCGAACCTCGCCCTCCTCGAAAACAACGCGCGGGTGGCCGCCCGCCTCGCCCGCGCCTTGCAACCTCCACCGATGGCAGCGTGAAGGCTTGCTTATCCTTGCTCCTTCAACGTTGTCCGCGTCTCCCTGATTTTCGCAAGGAAGAAGCCTTCGAACACGTTAGTGGGCGGCGGCGGCGGGCAGGTACTTGCTCCTGAAGATGCGACGCAGCAAGGAGGTCATTTCACTCCGCAGCTGCTTCGGTGTCCCCTTCAGCACGTTGTGTGCAAGGTGAGCCCGATAGCGTTCCAGATCAACCCCTGGAAGTGCCGCTCCGCCGCATTGTCGAGCCCCCTGAAGCAGCGCTGCGCTCCTCGCCGCGCTGCTCGTACTACACAGGTAGCCGCGGCAAGGGCCATAGGCACACAAAAATCGTCCCCTACGGCTATTGTTGATCCAGGAGGGATGCAAGGGCGACTTTTGCTTAATTTGTCTTATGAAAAATCAAAATGTGCCTTTATCGGACGGAAACGGGGAAAGGGAGACACGGCGAAGCGGCGCTCTGCTTTTCACCGTGTCGCCCCTTCTCCGCGTCTCCGCGTCGCCTCGAACACGGCGCCAAACCAGCAGGTCACAACTTGGGTTATGATATATTCTCGGGGGCCGGGCGTTTCCCGGCGTGATTTCCTCAAGGTCGGGTTGGACGCGTGCGCGGCGCCGGTTTTCCTTGGATGCGACGAATCATCCACCGCGTTCGACATGAGCCCCCGTCTTACGGCGCGGCCCGGTTCGCCAAGCGAAAGCCCGACGCTGGGACGCAGCCCATTGGGTCTTGAAGGCGGGCGCGACGGCTTCCTGTATGTGCCGCAACGTTACACGCCGGAGACACCGGCACCACTCTTCGTCGCCCTCCACGGGGCGGGTGGGGTGGGCGGCAACTGGGCGAGCTATGAGGCACGTGCCGAGGCGCACGGTTTCATCTTGCTCGCCCCCGATTCGCGCGGGTCCACGTGGGACCTGTTCCAGGGCGGCTTCGGGCCGGACGTGATGTTTCTGGATCGGGCGTTGCGGAACACGTTCGCGCGTTGCCGTATCGATCCGGCCCGCCTGGCCCTCGGGGGCTTCTCGGACGGTGCCTCCTACGCGCTCTCCCTCGGGATTGCCAACGGGGACCTCTTCAGCCACCTTATCGGCTTCTCGCCCGGCGTGGCGCGACGCTCCGAGTTCGTGGGCAAACCCAGGGTCTTCGTCTCGCATGGTACGGCGGACCGCGTCCTGCCCGTGACGTTGAGCCGCGACGAGATTATCCCGGCGCTGCGCCAGCTCGGCTACGAGGTGACCTACCGGGAGTTCGAAGGGGGCCACGAGGTGCCCCCGGATATCTCCGAGGCGGCCTTGGACTGGTTCCTCACTGCGAACTGAACCGACCGATCACCCAAGCCTTCCTTTTTTCATGCCCTATCAACCTGACGAACACCGTTACGACGCCATGCCCTACCGACGGTGCGGGCGCAGCGGCCTCGTGCTACCTGCCCTCTCACTCGGCCTCTGGCACAACTTCGGCGGGGTGGACCGGCTTGAGGACGCCCGCGCGATGGTGCGCCGCGCTTTCGATCTGGGCATCACCCACTTCGACCTTGCCAACAACTACGGCCCGCCGCCCGGCTCCGCCGAGGAGACGTTTGGCCGGATCCTGCAAAGCGATCTCGCCGGCTACCGTGACGAGCTCATCATCTCGACGAAAGCGGGCTATGAGATGTGGCCCGGCCCGTACGGCGACGGCGGCTCGCGCAAGTACCTCCTGGCCAGCCTCGACCAGAGTTTGGGCCGTCTGGGACTCGACTACGTCGATATTTTCTACCACCACCGCCCCGATGCCGACACGCCCCTCGAAGAATCGATGCGGGCGCTCCACCAGGCGGTGCGGCAGGGCAAGGCGCTCTACGTGGGCCTCTCGAACTACCCCGCTGAGCGGACGCGGGAAGCCGTGGATATCCTCCGCGATCTAGGCACGCCCTACCTGATCCATCAACCCCGCTACAGCATGTTCGACCGGTGGATCGAGGACGGGTTGCTGGACGTGCTCGACGAGACGGGGATGGGCAGCATCGTCTATTCGCCCCTGGCGCAGGGGCTGCTGACGAACAAGTACCTCGGCGGCATCCCCGAGGACTCGCGGGCGGCTAAGCCGCATGGTTTCCTCCAGCGCGACGCCGTCACCGAGGCGAAGGTGGCGCAGGTGCGGCGGCTCAATGAGATCGCCGGGGCCCGGGGGCAGTCGCTCGCTCAGATGGCGCTCGCCTGGGTGCTGCGGCATCCCCAGGTTACGTCCGCCCTCATCGGTACCAGCCGCGTCGGCCAGCTCGAAGACAACGTCGCGGCCCTCAACAACCTCGCCTTTTCGGACGACGAGTTGCACGCCATCGAAGAGATCCTCGTCACTTAGCAGACGGGAAGGACGAACCGAGGCGATCACAAAAAAGCCGCCGTGCCTTTTCTCGGGCACAGCGGCTTTGCTTTTCTTTTAATTCAAAATCCAAAACTATAATCCGTCGCCGCCCTTGATGCTTTTATCGATGGACTCGGGGCCGGCGGGCACTTCTTGCGCTTGCGTTTCGACGGGGGGCTGTCCGTTGTAGGAGACGTATTCGCCGTAGGGACGGGCGCCGAGGATCTCGACCAGCTCTTTTGGGCCGAGGACCTCTTTTTCGAGGAGCGCTTGGGCCATCTCTTCGAGCTTGTCGCGCTTATCCATGAGCAGGTCGTGGGCGCGCTGGCGCACCTCGTCGATGATGCTCTTCACTTCCTCGTCGATGAGGCGGGCCGTGTCGTCGGAATACGGCTTGTCGAACATCGGGCCGTCTTTCTGGCCAGAGAGGTTGAACGAGACGTAGCCGATCTTCTCGCTCATGCCGTAATCGACTACCATCGCGTACGACATCTTCGTGATGCGTTCGAGATCGTTCTGCGCGCCTGTCGAGATGCGATTGAAGATGATCTCCTCAGCCACCCGCCCGCCGATGGCCATCGTCATGCGGTCGATGAGGGCCTCGCGGGTGTAGAGGTAGCGCTCTTCGGGGAGGTACTGGGCGTAGCCGAGCGCCGCCAGCCCGCGCGGCACGATGCTTACTTTCACTACGGGGTCAGTGTATTCGAGGAACCAGCCGACGATGGCGTGGCCGGCCTCGTGGTAGGCCACGATCTTGCGCTCCTCGGGGGAGATGATCTTGTTCTTCTTCTCCAGCCCGGCAATGACGCGGTCGATGGCGTGTTCGAAGTCATCCATCTCGATGGCTTCCTTCCCTTGCCGCGCTGCCAGGAGAGCCGCCTCGTTACACACGTTGGCGATCTCGGCCCCGGCGAAGCCCGGCGTTTGCCCGGCCAGCACCTCGTGGCTGACGTCGTCGCCCAGGATAAGGTCGCGGGTGTGGACCTTGAAGATCTCGGCGCGCTCGCGGCGGTCGGGCTTGTCGATGAGGATCTGCCGGTCGAAGCGGCCGGGGCGGAGGAGGGCGCTGTCGAGCACGTCGGGCCGGTTGGTGGCGGCCATGATGATGACGCCCTTGTCCGTGTTGAACCCGTCCATCTCCACGAGGAGCTGGTTGAGCGTGTTCTCGCGCTCGTCGTTGGCGCCCATCATCATGCCGCGCCCGCGGCTGCGCCCAATGGCGTCGATCTCGTCGATGAAGACGATGCAGGGCGCCTTTTCTTTGGCCTGCTTGAAGAGGTCGCGCACGCGCGCCGCCCCCACGCCGACGAACATCTCGACGAAGTCGGAGCCGGAGAGGGAGAAGAACGGGGTGCCTGCCTCACCCGCGACGGCCTTTGCCAGGAGCGTCTTGCCGGTGCCGGGCGGGCCAACGAGGAGGACGCCCTTGGGCAGCTTGCCGCCGAGCCGGGTGAATTTCTTCGGGGTCTTCAGAAACTCGACGACCTCGACCACCTCTTCCTTGGCCTCCTCCAGCCCCGCCACGTCCTTAAACGTCAGGCGCTGCTCGCCCATCGCGTCGAAGAGGACGGCTTTGTTCTTGCCGATGTTGAGCACCTGCGAGCCGGGGTTCATCCGGCGGAGCAGAAACACCCACAGGGCGATGATGATGATGAGCGGGAAGACCCAGGTGAGCAGGCCGCCGAACCAGTTCTCTTCCTGCTTCGCGTTGAAGGCCACCTCTTCCTCGCCCGCGGCGGCGCGCTCCTCGTTATAAGCGATGAGGAAGCTCGTCAGCTCGTGATCGTCGGGCTTCGTCGTGATGAATTCATCCGAGGGGCCGGCCTCGGCGCTTCCGAGGAGGTCCTGTGGCGGCTCGCCGATCTGGACGACGCCTTCCTGCACCGCCTCGGGCGTGTAGGTGCCCTGGATGCGGGTGTCGTTGACGACGACGACCTCCTCGACGTAGCCCTTTCGTACGTAATCGAGGAAGGTGCTGTACTCGATGTTGTTGGGCTCGGCGCCGCCCCAGAAGATGAAGAAGTGGGCCAGCAACGCCAGGAAGATGGCGAGGTAAATCCACAGAGAGAACCGAGGCCGACGGTCAGGCAGCCGGGGGCCCCGAGGCTGATCGTCGCCGCGTTCGAATTCGAGGTTGTTGCGCTCGTCTTGCGCCATAAACGGTCTATGGAAAAGGCCCGGAGGAAGCCGGGCCAGGGTTACGCACACAGGGGAAGAAGTTGTGCTGGGTGGTGCCCTTGTCGCGGGATGGCCTTTTACGGCAAAGCGTGCAAAATCCAGACCATACGGTTTGCCCAACCCTCCGGCCCGGCTTAGGTTCCGTCTGGGGCAAGCCGGGAGAGGGCTACTGGGCACGGGATTTTCAGGTCGCATCCGAGGGGAGCGAGCGGGGCGCCTCGGGCCTGCGCGGCTGCTCCGGCTACTCCTTCTTCGCCTTCATCGAATCGGCGGGCGCGGCGGTGGAATCTGGCGGGATCGGGGGCCTGGAACGCTGCGGCAGGTGCCGGATTTCCTGGCGCGAAGAGTCGGGTGGGGCGATGTCCGGTGTGCGAAGGGCGTCCCCCTCAGCCTCGCGGGGAAGGCGCAGGTCACGCTGCGCGGGTGGCCCGGTTGCCGCATCGCCTTCTTTCCGTGGGAGGGCCGAAGTCGAGTCAGCAGCCGTGGAATCGGCCGGCATGCCATCGCGCTGACGGCGCAGGCGGGCAGCTTCGCGAAGATCTTCTTTTCGCGGCGAGATCCCTTCTCTGGTTTCCTTCAAAATCACCTGTTCCGGCCTTGCCGGCTCGGACACGGCCGAGTCAGGCACGGCCAAAGCGGAATCGGGGGCGGCCAGCACAGCGTCTGGCGTCGTGAGGATCGAATCCGGCGCCGCCAGCGCGCTGTCGGGGCGGGCAAGGGCCGAGTCGGCGGCAGCTACCGCGGCGGCTTCGGCGGCGGCGAGGCTGTCGCGGGCCGCTTGCAGGGCAGCTTCCCGCTCCTGGAGCGCCTTCAGCAACCGCCGGGCCTGGTCGGCCTGGGGCGACTTCGAATAGTTCTCGACGATGAGCCCGTAGAGTTGGCCGAGGTGCAACGGCTCCGGCTTAGCCACGGCAGCGAGCGAGTCCGCAGCCATCAGCGTGTCGGCTGCCATCGGGGGAGCCAGGCTGCTATCCGGTGCAGCCGCGAGGGTGTCGGGCGTCGCGGCCAGGGGCGGGAGCGATGCGGAAAGGGTATCCGGCAGGGCGGCGAGAGAATCGGCCGGCATTACCGCGCGGGCCGCCGACGTATCGGCGAGAGCTTCGGGGGGACCGGCGTCGAGCGTGGGCGGCTGCGCCTCGGGCGCTGTCGCTTCGTCTTGCTCCGGTGCCTCTGGGGCGGCGGGTGGAGGCGGATCCGGGAGGAAGCCGACGGCTTGAAGGAGGGAATCGGCGCCTTCGGTGGGGAGGGCCGCGTCGAGGGCGAGGCTATCGCGGTTGGCCCATTCGAGGTAGATGGTGCCGGCAGCCAGGAGGGCGCGTGGGGCCACCTCGGTAGTACGGTAGCGGGCCGCAGTGGCGAGCATCTCGGGCAGGGCGTCGCCGTGCCGGCCCCGCTGCCAGCGGGCGTAGGCGTCGGCGTAGGCTTCCTCGGCGAGGGCGGTGGAGTCAGTCTCTACCTTCACGGCCGGGGACAGGCCCAGGCGCTCGCGGATGCGGTCGGCGAAATCGGACTCGGGATAATCCTGGAGGGCCTGTCGATAAAGAGTCTGGGACGCGAGGGTGTCGCCGAGGGAGCGTTGCACCTCGGCGAGGGCGTAGAGGGCGCGCTGCGCCACCGGCTGCTCGCGGTCCTCCTCAATCACCATGCGGTACCAGGCGGCGGCCGAGTCGGGGCGGTTCATCGAAAGGAAGAGGACGTTGCCCAGCTCGTAGCGGACGAGAGCGCGCTCGGCCAGCATCGCTGCCTGGCTGACCGAGTCGCGGGGTACGGCGGAAACGTCAACGTCGGGCAGGGCAGTTTCGCCGGCGCCGGAGAGCAGGGTCGAGGGCACCTCGGCGCCTCGCGCCGCGTTGCCGTCCTGGCTGGCGATGCCGCTGATGGCGGCCTGCCGCCGCCAGTTGGGCACGAGCGGGCGTTCGCCCCACTT
>JAHEMB010000067.1 GCA_024643915.1 Rhodothermaceae bacterium
TCACGGTGCGCAATCTGCGCCACGCCGGCATCGTCTACGTCCAATCCATCGGCAACGACGGGCCGGATTGCAGCACGGCGGCGTTCCCGGCAGGGATCTACGAAGAGGCCTTTGGCGTGGGCGCGCTGAACCATCGCAATGGCCAGATCGCCAGCTTTTCGAGCCGGGGACCGGTGCTTGTCGATGGCAGCCTGCGGATGAAGCCCGACGTGTCGGCGCCCGGCGTGAGCGTACGCTCCGCGCAGCGGGACGGCAGCTACGCGAGCCTCAGTGGCACGTCGATGGCGGGGCCGCACATCGTCGGGATGGTGGCGCTCCTGGTCTCTGCCAATCCGGCGCTGGCCGGCGACGTCGATGCCATCGAGGATATCATCGAGCAGACCGCCCTGCGCCTGTACACGAACGACGGCTGCGGCGGCGACGGCCCGAACGACGCGCCCAACAACACCTTCGGCTGGGGAGGCTTCGATGCGCTCGCCGCTGTGGAGGCCGCCCTCGCCCTGGCACCCAAAGCGGATGTAAATGTCTTCCTCGAAGGCCCCTTCGCGGGCGGCCAGATGAACGCCGCCCTCTCGGGCGATCTGCCGACGAGTCATCCTTACGGCGCCGCGCCGTGGCATCATGACGGCGACGAAAACGTGGACGCAGGCTTCTTCGCCGCCCATCCCGACCTGGTGGACTGGGTGCTCGTCGAACTGCGGAGCGCCCCGGCGACCGTCGTGGCGCGCCGCGCAGCCTTCCTCCGTCAGGATGGCTCAGTCGTCGATCTCGATGGTGCGAGCACGGTGCTTTTCCCCGAGGCAACCGGCGCTGCCGGGCAACCCCTCTTCGTTGCGGTCTTCCACCGCAACCACCTCGCAGCGATGAGTCCGTCGGCGGTCGTGCCTTCGGACAACCTCTACGGGCACGACTTCACCGGGGGCGCCGGCTTTGGTGCGGTCCCTATGAAAAACCTCGGGGGGGGCCTCTTCGGCCTCTATGCCGGCGACGCCGACGGCAACGGGCAGATCCAGAACGACGACAAGAACAACGCGTGGCGCACCCAGGTTGGCCTTGCCGGCTACTACAGCGGCGATTTCAACCTCAACGGCCAGGTGCAAACCGACGACAAAAATCTCTACTGGCGCACCAACGTTGGGCGCGGCTCGGCGGTAGATCAGTAGCCGCCCCGCCTTACAAGAGCGGATGCGTGAAGACTGCGTCAGGAAAGCCGCCACAGGATCTCACGGTCGATGAACGGGTCGCAATCGCGGTATTGCTCGGTGAGGGCGATCTTGCGCCGTAACAACGCGCCGAAATTCTCGCCGTAGATGAAGCTTGTTTCCCCCACGTCGGAGACGAGCATGAACTCCACAGGGCTGTTCTCCCACAGGTCGAGCAGGGAGCGCGTGTTTTCCAGGTCGAGGTCGATCATCTCCTGGAGGTAGCGTCGGTACCCCTCTTGCGCGGTCGCCTCGTCCGATGCGAGAAAGCCGTGGACGCCCGCGACCCAGGCACAGGTGTTGCGCTGGGTGGTGGCCCAGCACTGGAGGGCGCGCATGCGGTCGCGCAGATCGGCGAAGACGCTGCGGGCCGGCTCCGATGGCTCCTCGGCGACGGTGCCGGCGCGTTCGAGCACGTCTGCCAGGCGCGGCAGCACGTTCGCGTCAAACTGGTCGGCCATGCGCTGCCCCGTCTCCTGGTTGATCAGTTCGAAGAGCACATCCCTACCCAGGTCGTTGATGCTGGGGTTGTTGGGGGTGCTGACGAGGAAACGTTCGTAATAGAGGCGGTCCTCCTTCGGGATGGCTTCGAGGTTGGGGATGAGGGGGCGCACCCAGGTCCGTAGCCACACGAAGCCGAAGTTGCTATAGAGCGGCACCACGGGCAGGAAAGACACGGCCTGCTCCACTGCGTCCCAGAGCGCGACCAACTCTTCCGCGTTTGCCGCGCCCGCCCACCGGGTAGCGGCCTGGTGCAGGACGTCGTCAAGGGGGCGGTCCGGGGTGAGCTGGGCGGCGCGGATCACCTCGGGGTTGGGCCAGTAGGGCGTCAGTTCCGTGTTGAGCAGGCCGCCAAAAGCGCTCACGCCGCGCACCCCGGTCTCGTGCAGGGCCGTCAGCTTCCGGTGCAGCATCCGGGGGAAGGGGATGCCCAGGAGCGGCTCCATGTTGAAGCTCGACGAAGCCGAGTAAGTCAGCTTCGGCTCGAAGCCCTGGGCCCGGTGGGCCTCCAGCTTCTCTTGCTCGGAGGCGTCCATCTCGTCGTGGAAAATGGTGCCGGCGATGCTGGTCTGGTCTTCATATTTCGGATGGCTGTAGGGCAGTTCGTAGCCGCGTACGAGGAGGGAAGGGGCCTCGACCGACAGCCCATCGCCCATGCCGGCCATGATGACATCGTGCTCCACCTTGAACGGCTCGATACGCAGCAGCACCTCGAAGTCCGGGTTAAAGGCCGCCGCGCTTTCCCGCATCAGCCGCAGCCACCGGAGCGCGCTCTGACCGGCCGCCTCGGCGATCTTCTCGTGGCTGCGCCACTCGCGGATGAGATACGGCCCGCCGTTGCGACCGACGTAGAGGGATGCCGTGTGCTCGAAGCCGGCGCCGCTGTCATTGGTCCAAACGGAGAGGTAGGCCAAGTCCGGCACCTCCCGCATGAGGTTCTGCATGAGCTGGCAGTAATGATCGCGGCTGACGGGGTGGTCCTGGGCGAGGGTGTAGCGGGGCAGGTGCGACCGAAACGGATGATCGACGCGGGCGCCGCGCAGCGTCGGATAGCGCTGAAAAAACTGCTCAGGCAGGGTGCGGGGCTCGAAGCAGAGCAGACCGGGCCGCAGGCCGTAGCGCCGCCCGAGGTCGGCCAGCCCGCGCAGGCGGTTCAGGTTGGCGGCGAGGTATTCCGCCGGGTAGAGGCCCCGCGTAAGGGTGCTGTCGACGAAGTGGCCGAGGCCGGCGCAGTACGTGTAGAACTGGCTGTAATACTCGTTCGGCACGTTGGCTTCGAGGGGCACGTGGGCCGCCAGGGCGTTGACCTCCAGGTGGGTGAAGCCGCATTCGGCCAGGCGCCGCACGTACGCCTCCGGGTCGAACCGGCGCGTGGTGCGGGCCACCTGCGTCAGCACCGAGTCGAAGAGCGGCCGGTTCCACGCAAAGGCTGCTTCGAGCAGCACCCCCGTCGCCAGGGCGCTTTCCTGCGCCTCGGTGAGGCCGTCTTGCAGCCACTGCGCAAGAGCGAATAAGAGGGCCGGTTCGGAGGCTACGAGTTCACCCTGCCCGGCCTCATCGACGCGCGCCCACATCCAGGGCTGCGCGCCTGCCGGCGGGGTATCCGGGCCGAGCCGCCACGGCCCCGCTGCCAGGCCGAGGCGGAGGCCCGCACCCGGCTCCGGCGTTGGCTGTGGCGACGGCAACCTGAGTTGCTCCGCAAGCATAGCGGCGGTGGTCCGAACCACCGGATGGTCGTTCACAGCGAACGAGAGGGTAGGCACGGCGGCGAGCCGTTGCGGAAAAGGCATGGCGTGGCGTGTTGGAGAGGAAGGATATCGGTGGCGAGAATCCTGGCTATCTCGCTTGCAAATCAAGGTAGGGATCGTTATCGTTTTATAATAGAGATGGTGTTCTATATGTGAAACCAACTGTAACGATTCGGCGCGATTCTATGACGAAATCTGAGCGGCTATTTGAAGAGGCGTCTCGCTTGATGCCCTGGGGCACCCAAACGAATGCGAAGCGGCCCGACGCGTCCTTCGCCGGGGTCATGCCGCTCCTCATTGAGCGCGCCCTGGGCTGTCGCATCCAGGACGTGGAGGGCCGGTGGTACCTCGACTATCGGTCGGCGCTGGGGCCGATCATTCTGGGTTATCAGCACCCGACGGTGGCGGCGGCGGTGCGGCGGCAAATGGAGAAGGGCGTGCTGTTCAGCATGGCCTCGCCCGTCGAACTCGACGTGGCCGCGTCCCTGGTCGAACTGGTGCCGGGGCTGGAGCAGGTGCGCTTCATGAAAACCGGCAACGACGCCAACAACGCCTGCGTTCGCCTTGCCCGCGCCTTCACCGGGCGCGACCACCTCGTCACCTGCGGCTATCACGGCCACGGTGACTGGTTCTCGTGCGGTCATGGTGAAGTCCCAGGCCTTTTCCCGCGCGCAGGCAACGGCGTCCCCCGCCTCCTCGACTCTCTCGTCACGCGCCTGTCCTACGGTGACCTCACGGCGACCGAACAGGTCTTCGCCCGACGAGGCGACGAGATCGCGGCGGTGATCATGGTGCCCTATGACTGGGGCGAGCCGGTCGCGCACGATTTCGTTCGGCGGATGCGCGAGTTGACCCAGCGGCACGGCGCGCTCTTGATCTTCGACGAGGTGCTGACCGGCTTCCGGCTGGCGCGCGGCGGCGCCGAGGAATTCTTCGGGGTGCGACCCGACCTGCGCACTTTTGCCAAGGCACTCGCCAACGGGTATCCGCTCTCGGCCTACGGCGGGCGGCGCGACGTGATGGAGAAGCTGTACGACGTCATCCTCACCACCACCCACGCGGGCGAAACCCTCTCCCTGGCGGCGGCCGGCGCCACGCTCCAGGTGCTGCGCGACGAACCCGTCATCGAGCATCTCTGGCAGATGGGCGAGCGGCTGCGCGATGGCTTCGACGCGGCGGCCCGCGAACGGGGCCTCAAAGCCCGCGTCTTCGGCCTGCCCCCGGCCGTGCAGTTTCGCTTCGGCGAAGGGGATGAGGCAGGCGACGAGGCGCGGCACGTCTTCTTTCGTGAGCTGTACCGCCAGGGCATCTTCGCCGCCGTTCCCTTCCTCCTCAACTACGCCCACCAGCCGGCGGACATCGACGAGACCCTCGAAGCCATGCGCGCGGCCCTCGACGTTGTCGCGGGCGAGATGCCGGCCCTTGCGCGCTGAGCGACGGGCTACGCATCACGCTGCACCAACTCGTCGATGGCCTCGTCCAGGCCGAGGTCGTCGTCGGTGCGGGGCGCGAAGGTGTGGAGGAGGGGGCTGAAGCCCTGCGTGATGTTGAACGTCCGCACAGCGTCGCTGATGAGGTAGGTGACGCGCAGGCGTGGCTTGCGCACCGGCTCGCGGACGCGGTGGAGCAGCCCCCAGGCGCCAGCCCGTACCACGAAACTGGCGAGGAAAAGCAGGGGCAGGACGGACGGCCACCACGCAGCCAGGCGCCAGGCATCGGGCAGGTGGTCGGCCAGCAGGCCGCCTGCCAGGGGGCCGATCGCCCCGAAGAGGCCGCTGAGGGCCGCCTGCACGGCGAAAAACGAGGTCTTGCCGATCTCCGGCGCAAGGGCCATCATCAGGTTGCCGTTGGCCAGCAGGTAGCCCGCCCAAGCGAACCCGCCCATCACGTTGAGTAGGACGACCAGGTAAAAGCCGGCGCCCGAGGGGGCGGTGAAGATCCACCAGAGCGGTTGCAGCATAATGACGAGCGCCGTCAGCCGCAGCACCTGCTGGTTGCCGAAGCGGTCGCAGAGCGGGCCCCAGAAGCGCTGCCCCAGCAGGTTGGCCACCGTGGCGGCCCCGGCAAAAAGTGTCACCGTGCCGAAGTCGATCTGCAGGTCGGTGATCATGTAGACCGAGAAGAACGGCGCCGAGAGCTGAACAGCAAAGCCCCAGGCCATGCCGAAGATCAGGTAGCGACGGAACTCGGGGTGGGCGAGGGGGGCGGCGAACTGTGCTCGGAAACGCCCGCCGCCGTCCTGCTCAGGATACGGCTCCGGCTGTTTCAGCAAGAGGCGAGCGCTGACAAAGCGCGACGCCATGCCGACGCCGATGATGACGGCGAAGCTCCAGACAGCGTTTTGGCCGATGTGCTCGACGAAGAGGCCGGCCAGGACAGCCGTGAGGGCGCCCAGCGCGTTGCAGATGAAGTTGCGCCTGCCGAAATAGCGCCCGCGTAGCGAGGCCGGGATGAGGTCGCTCATCCAACTCGTCCAGGCGACGGCGGTGAAGGCCGTGGCGACCTGCTGAAGTGCCAGCACGCCGAGGACGACGAGCACCGCCTGCGGCGCCGGCAGCAGAAGGGCGGCGAGGAGGGTCAACACCCACAGACCGTCGTCGATGAGGACGGCGGCTACGCAGACGGGCTTGCGCCGGCCGCCGTGCCGCCGCACGAGCGCGGCTCCCAGCGGCTGCAAGAGTCCACCCAGGAGGGGCAGCATGGCCGCCAGGCCGATCTGCGTCGCCGAGGCGCCGAGAGCCAACAGGAAGCCGACCAGCAAGGTGGTGGAGGTGAGGGTGATGTACTGGACGGCAAAGATGCCTTCGAGGATGCTCACGCGCATCCCCTGCCGCATCACGCCCGCCTCCGGCACGGGGCGGTATGACGAATCTTGCTGGGGGGAGGGCGACATGGAAGCGGAACGATGGAACTTCAGAGATGCTTCGAAGGAGAGACGCGAGTCAGCGCGCCGCAGCAGCGTAGGGCCGGCGGATGCGCTCCACGTCCACGCCCGCGTGTTCGAGCACGCGCAGGGCGTTGCCGCCGAGGATCCTCTCCTTGTCCTCTTCCGAGATGCGGCTGTAGACCACCCAGCCGAGTTGTGGGATGGGGTCGCGCATGGGCGCGTCCGTGCAGAACAGCACCCGGTTCGCCAGCCCTTCCTCTGCGAAAAACTCGATCACCCCGTGCAGCACGCTGGTGAAGGTGAGGTCGAGAAAAATGTTGGGGCGCGTCCTGGCGAAAGCGGCGCGTTCCCGGGCCACCTCCCACGTCCACGCCGAATGCGCCAGGAGGTAGTTCATGTTCGGATACCGCGCCGCGATGTCGGCGATCTCCTCCAGGAAGGCATCGCCGATGGCCGTCTGGTGCAGCTTGACGAACGCGCCGATCTCGTTGCCTTTCTCGTACCACGTGTCGTAGAGCGGCGAGTTGTAGGGCAGCCCCACACGCGGGTTGTACGGCTTGAGGCCGCGGAAGCCGTAGACATCGTGGCAAAGGTGGATGTCCGCTTCGACGTCGTCGCTCTTTTTCGGGTCGATGGTGGCGTAGCCGATGACGTCGTCGGGGTAGCGTTGGGTGAGGTCGTGGATGAGGGCGTTGCCCTTCCGGTAGTCGATCCAGATGCCGATCCAGGAGGAGCAGCAGAACCGGTCGATGCCCAGGCGGCGGTTGCGGCGGATCATGTGCGCGGCGTCGCCGTGGGGGATGGCGATGTAGCCCGAGCCCATCAGCCCGTCGTGCAGCACGTGCGTGTGCGGGTCAATGACGGGGAGGTGATCGAGCGGTTGCCCGGCTTTGGCTTTTTCGAGGATGCGGCCCTGGTCCCTGGCTTCGTACTCGTCCGGCAGGCTATCGAGCTGCAGCAGGCGGGCCAGGTTGCCGCCCGCTACCATCGCCTTGTCTGCCTCCGCCAACTCGCAGTAATCGATGAAGGCGCGGGCCGCGCCGGGGCTTTTGAAGGGCCACTCCGTCCCCAGCAGCAGCCGCTCCGCGCCGACCTTCTCGGCCATGAACTCCAGCCCATAGTGAATCTGGAAGCTGGAGAACTCGATGTACGTGTTGGGATGCCGCTGCATCAGGGCGACCACGTCGCGGGTGCTTTCCCACCGCGCCTTCTGCAAGAGCACGGGCAGGCCGGGGTGCCGCGCGCAGAGGGCGTCCACTTCCGCATAGGTCACCTGCTGGTCCTCGCTGTAGATCCCCACGTCGAGCAGGAGGGGAAGGCCGGCGGCTTCGAGGGCGGCAAAAAGTTCGCCGCACACGGCCTTGTCGAAGCGGTAGTTGTGGCGGCGGGGAAACATCCTCGCGGCGCGGACCCCTTCCGCCTGCATCTGTTCGACGATCTGGGTGCCGGGCGGCATCTCGCCCGTATGGTGCGGCAGGAGGACCCAGCAGGGGAAGAGGCGGTCCCGGTGGTCGGCGATCTCATGGAGGAGGCGCTGGTTGCCGTAGCCGGGGTCGTACTCGCGCGCCGTCCAATGCCAGACGAGCGCACCGTGTATCCCCGTGTGCTCCATATCGTCGAGCAGGGTCGAGGTCTTCCACGGGACGCGCGCGTCGGTGGGGCCATGCATGCCGAGCGACGCGTGGGAGTCGAAGTAGATCATGTCGGAGCGAAAATCGGTCAGGCGTTGTCCGATGGCAGGAAGAGCACCTTCACCGCCTCTTTCGTGCGCAGCAGTTCGACGCCTTCGGCGTAGCGGCTGAGCGGGAGGCGGTGGGTGACGAGCGGGGTGAGGTCGAGCTTGCCGCTGACGATGAGGTCGAGGGCGCGCCCGGCGGCGGCGCGGTTGTGGGCGCCGTAGCCGAGGAGGGCAAAATCGCCCCACCAATGTGCAGGGCCGAAGACGATTGGCTCGCGCAGCACGCCGAAGATCGCCACGGTTTCTTTCGTCCGTGCCATGAGCGCTTCGATAGAGATCTTCAGGCCCGTGGTGTCGAGCGCAGCGTCGAGGGCGGCGGGGCCTTCTCGGTCGGGCGGTAGCGCTGGGTCGCCCGGTGGCAGCACGTGGTCGGCGTCGAGGCGGGCCGCGAGGGCACGCCGCTTAGGCAGCGGGTCGAGGCCAATCACCTCGCGCGCGCCGTAGGCCCGGGCCATCTGCACCGCGATGAGCCCCGCCGGCCCCAGTCCGCCGATGCCGAGGCGCTTGCCGTGCACCGCCTCGCGCTGTCGAAGTTGGTCGAACGAGACCTGCACGCACATCGCCAGTTCCAGGGGTGCGACGGCAGCCGGCGGTAAGGTGTCTGGGATTTGGAGGAGGTCGCCGGCGGCGAGCGGGACGTACTGCGCGTAACAGCCCTGCCGCCGCCCGCCGGGGTCGCGCCAGGCCGCCACCCGCGCCCCCACCGCCAACCTGCTCACCGCTTTCCCCAGCGCCACTACCTCGCCGACGACTTCGTGGCCGGGTTCGCCGGGGGTGTGGGGATAAATGAGGGGCCGATCCTCGAACATGGGCACGCCGTCCATCAGGTGAAGGTCCCAGTGTGGGCACGTCGTCACGCCCTCCACGCGGACGAGCACTTCGCCGGGGCGGGGGGTGGGGCGGGGCGCTTCACGCCACACGGCACGCCCCGGTTCGAGGATCTGCAAAACTTTCATCGTGGCTTTCATAGGCCTAGACGCCGTTACCAGTCGAGGAGGACGCCCAGGACGGGCTCCGCCTTGGTTTCGATGAGCCGCCAGGCCTCGGCCGCCTGCGCCACGGGAAAATGGTGGGTGATGAGGGGGAGCGTTTCGAGGCGCCCCTCGGCTACCCAGGCGAGGGTTTCGTCGAGCCTGTCGCGGGTCCAGCCGGAGACGAGGTGGAGGGAGAGTTCCTTGTAACGCGGCGGCTGGAGGGCCAGGCGGTCGGCGGTGCCGTAGAAGCCGGCGGATACGAGATGGCCGAAGCGCTGTATCACCTCGGTCAGTTCCTCTAGGGCGGCGACCGAACCCACCGTATCTATCCCCACGCGGATGCCCTCTGGAAAAGCCGAGCGGACGATAGCACCCCAGTCCTGATACCTGGCATTGACGATGCGCGCACGCGGCCAGCTGGCGAATTTCTCCAGCCGGTCGTCGTGGCGGCCCACGAGGAAGACCTCGGCGCCGCGTTGCGCCAGCGTCTGCGCCGTCCACTGCCCCACCAGCCCGTCGCCGACGACGACGGCGGTCTCGCCCGGCGCGACGGGCGCCCGCATCCCGGCATTGTAGCCTACCTGGGCCAGCACCAGCCCGGTGAATGCGAGCGGCGCAACGCCCGCCGGCAGCTTGAAGACCTCGCGGCGCGGGCACACCGAGGGCGAGATGTGCCCGGCATACTCGTGATGCATCCCCTCCACCTTGCCGATGGTCGCGAAGACCATCTCGCCGACGACCAGGTCCGTGACCCCTGCGCCCACCCCTTCCACGACGCCGATCTTCTGGTAGCCCGCGATCACCGGGAAGGGCCACGGGTCGCCGTCGCGGTATGGCGTGTCGCCGTCCACGCGCTCGCCGCGCAGGTAGGAGCCTTCGGTGCCGTTGCTGATCCAGGAATGCGTGAGGCGCACCACTACGTCGTCTGGGCCAGGGTCCGGGCAGGACACCTCGCCAAAGACGACGGTGTTGGGGGCGGTAAAGAGGACGGCTTGCGAAACGGGCATCAGGCAGGTTCGGTCCAGTCGGTGATGGTGAGCTTGTCGAAATCGAGGAGGCGGCGCTTCTTGCCGTGGCGCATTTCCAGTTGCCGGCTGCCCTTCTCCGCGCGAAGGAACGGGCCTTCGAAGAGCGGCCAGCTTTCGTAGTCCACCCCCACGCCGTTGATCTTCGGCGTGTGGCCGTAGGTAAAGGCCAGCGCGTCGCCGCCGAGGGTGGTGAACCGTACGCCCGGCGTCGGCGCCGTCGCGGTCGCCGGCGGCAGCGCCCGGACTCCCTCCTGGAATGCTCCGAAGGTGGCAAAGTCGGAGGCCGGCGCCACCTGCACGAGGGCG
>JAHEMB010000741.1 GCA_024643915.1 Rhodothermaceae bacterium
CCTCGGCGACTTTCTGCCCGAAGAAGGCAAATCGCTGATGTTCACCGAGCAGCAGACGATGGCGGGTGAGGGGGTGGGGTATGGCTTCGGCTGGTTTCTGGGGGAGGACGAGGCCGGGCGGCGGCGCATCGAGCTCGCGGGCGGCTCGGTGGGCGGCGCCTCGCTGCTGACCGTGCAGCCGGAGACAGGCGTGGTGGTGGCCGCCATGGTCAACCTCTCCGGTGCCAACCTCGACGTGGTACGTGACGTGTACGCGCTTTTCGTGGAAGCGGCGGGGACTGATTGAAGGAGAAGGATGGAGGATAGCGAGATCTGCGCCATCCGCATGCTATGCTGAGCAAGAAAAAGCTACCGTAAAAATGCGTCATCTCTCCCTTGCCTTGCTCATCCTCCTCGCCGCCTGTGGCCCGGCGCAGAGCGAAGCGCCCGTGGATGAAGCGTCAAGGCCCGCTCTCGAAGGCGTGCTGAGGGCCGGCTTCGTCGCACTCGACGGCGTGTACAACTCCGAGTTGATGGCGCCCTACGACGTTCTCCAGCACTCCGTCTTCCGCGACTCGCTCAACTACATCGCGCCGTTCGTTGTCTCGCCCGACGGCGAGCCGTTCACCACGTTCGAGGGCATCACGGTGGTGCCGCACCATTCGTTCGAGACGGCGCCGCCCATTGATATCCTCGTAATTCCCAGTACCGAGGGCAGCATGACGCGGGACCTGGAGGACGCGGCCTTCCTCGCGTGGCTGAAGGAGGCCGTGGCCCGCGCCCGCTACGTCGTTACCGTGTGTGACGGCGCCTTCCCCCTCGCCGCCACGGGGGCACTCGACGGGCGCACCGCCACTACCTTCCCCGCCGACCGAGCCCGCCTCGCCGAGCTATTTCCTGCTGTGGACGTGCGCGATGACGCCCGCCTCGTCGTGGACGGCAAGTTCATCACGTCGGTGGGCGGCGGGATGAGCTACGAGCCGGCCTTTTACCTCGTCGAGCGGCTCTATGGACCCGAGCACGCCGCCCGCACCGCTGAAGGCCTCGTGTGGGACTGGGACCTCGGCGCGGTGCCGCACCTTGTTGTGAAAGAGTCGGAGGGCCCGTGAGGCCGCGAGAATGAATCGGGGAAACGAAGAGACGAAGCAACGACGCGTGCCATTCCTGCGATTTATCCTCGATTCCTTGATGACAACTTTTGGCGTCTCCCCGGCGTATCTCAACAGCTTCTCGCACCCCCTGCGAGCCGTATTCATCACCCCTAGCTAACCCCCTATCATGCGATCCCGACTTACCGTTTTTCTTCTCGGGCTGATGCTGGCCCTCCCGCTGGGCGCCTCGGCGCAGCCCTTGCCCGTCCCCGTCCCCGACATCCCGTACCAGAAATTCGTCCTCGATAACGGTCTCACCCTCATCGTCCACGAGGACCACAAGGCGCCCATCGTGGCGGTCAACGTGTGGTACCACGTCGGGTCGAAGAACGAGCCGGCGGGGCGCAGCGGCTTCGCCCATCTCTTCGAGCACCTGATGTTCAACGGCTCCGAGAACTTCAACGACGACTACTTCAAGGTCCTCGAACAACTTGGCGCCACCGATCTCAACGGCACCACCAACGAGGATCGCACCAACTACTTCCAGAACGTCCCCACGAGCGCCCTCGACGTGGCGCTGTGGATGGAGAGCGACCGGATGGGCCACCTCCTCGGCGCCATCGACCAGGGGAAGCTGGACGAGCAGCGCGGCGTGGTGCAGAATGAGAAGCGGCAGGGGGAGAACCAGCCCTACGGCCAGATGTGGAACAAGATCATCGAAGCCACCTGGCCGAAGGGTCATCCCTACGCCCACTCCGTCATCGGCTCGATGGAGGACCTCAACGCCGCCGCCCTCGAAGACGTGTACGAGTGGTTCAAGACGTATTACGGCCCTAACAACGCCGTCGTCGTGGTGGCCGGAGACGTAACGGCGGAGGTAGCGCTAGAGAAGGTGAAGCGCTACTTCGGCGACATTCCGCCGGGGCCGCCCACGTCGCACTTCGAGCAGTGGGTGGTAAAGCTCGAAACGGAGCAGCGCGAGGTGATGCAGGACCGCGTCCCGCAGGCTCGCGTCGTCAAAGTGTGGAACGTGCCGGAGATTTACGACACCGACTACACCCTCCTTGGTCTCGCCAGCGACATTCTGACCGAGGGCAAGACCTCCCGCCTCTACAAGCGCCTCGTCTATGAGGACCAGATCGCCACCGACGTGGTCGGGTTTATCGACGGGCGGGAGATCGGCAGCCAACTTATCCTCTGGGCCACGGCCCGCCCGGGCGAGGACCTGGCGAACGTGGAGCAGGCGCTCGATGAGGAGCTGGAGCGCTTCCTGAAGGAGGGGCCGACGCAGGCCGAACTGGATCGCGCCAGAACGCAGCAGATGGCCGACTTCATCCGGGGCATCGAACGCATCGGCGGCTTCGGCGGCAAGAGCGACATCCTCGCCTACAGCGAGGTCTACGGCGGCACGCCCGAGGCCTACAAGGCGGGCTATCGCGACGCGCAGCAGGCCACCCCTTCGAGCGTGCAGGCTGCCGCCCGACGGTGGATGGAGGGCGGCGTCTACGTCCTCGAAGTGCATCCGTACCCTGAGCTTTCGGCCGCGCCTGAGGGC
>JAHEMB010000742.1 GCA_024643915.1 Rhodothermaceae bacterium
GGCGTTCATGTCCCCCATCAGCACCACCGCGCCCTGCAAGTCTGGGTGTTCGAGGAGCGAGCGAACCTGCTGCTTCCTCGTCCGGTCGACCAGGGCGAGGTGGGTGGCAACCACAGCCACGTCGTGCCCATCGTGGAACTGGGCGGCGAGAGCGGAGCGCTGCTCCAGCCGGCTGAAGCTGAGGTCGATGGCGAAGGCATCGCGGATGGGCCAGCGGGCGAGGATAGCGTTGCCCAACTCTCCCTGCCGGTGCAGCCGCGTCGGTACAAAGGCGGCATGCAACCCCAGTGCCTCCGCAATCTCATCGAGCGGATCCGCGCCGCCCTCCGGCCGCAGCACCTCTTGCAAGGCGATGACGTCCGCCTCCAATTCTTCGATGACGGCTGTGGCGAGACGGGCATCGAGCTTGCGTCCGCCCGTCAGCCCTGTCCATTTATGCACGTTGTACGTGGCCACGCGCAGCAGGCCATTCGGAGACGGAGGGGGGGCAGCGCCGGTCGGCGCATACACCCTGGCAGTATAGGCAGGCGGCGGGCTGAAAAGCGTTTTCTGCCCGAGCCGCTCTCTGAACTGCTGTGTCTTGCCGGCCTTCACGACCATGCGCTGTGAGAACAAATGGGTGGGACTCTTGCTCTTTCAACAGGATCGCGGGGTAAAGATTCCTACTTAAGCGAGAAGTGGACGATCCTGTTACACAGACGGGAATATCGGCAGGCTTGAGGGAGAACGCAAGCCCGGTTGCACGGGTAGGAAAGTGTTCCTATAGAAAAGGAGAGTAGGCACGTGGCAGATCAGGCGTACATCATGGAGGCCGTGGCGGAAGCCTCCCTAGCATGGCAGGATCCGGAACACCCGGCCCGCCAGAAGGCTGTCGCGAAATCCCTCGCCGCGCCGAACCGCTTCACCGAAGAGGCCCTTGCCTTCGCCATCAACCAGCAAATGCACTTGCTGACGCCCGAGGCACAGACTGAATGGCTGGGTGGAAGGTGGGCCACGACGCCGCGCATTGTAGGCGTGCTTAGCGCGGGCAACGTGCCTCTGGCCGACCTCCAGGATTTCCTGGCCGTGGTGTTGATGGGGCATCGCTACTACGGCGTCGTCTCGTCCAAGTCGCCTCACCTGCTGCGGGCTTTCGCCGAGGAAGTGCGGCGACATGTACCTGCGTTGCCCGCCTCGTTCGGCACCGTGGAGCAGATGTTCGCCGAGGCCAACGCCGTCATCGCCACAGGCAACGACGAAACGCGAGCCTGGGCAGAGGCCGAGAGCGAGGCGCACGGCATCCCGTCCGAACGACGCCTGCTGCGAGGCCATCGTTACGCCGCCGCGATCCTCGACGGGCAGGAGACGGAGGACGAGCGAGAAAATCTCGCTGAAGATGTGCTGCTTCACGAGGGCCTGGGCTGCCGCAATGTGGCGCTCATCTGGGCGCCACGTGGCCTTTCACCCGATCCCTATTTCGAGGCGCTCGCACACTTTCGCAGCGTCTTCCCGGCGCACCCCGAGACGCCCGGCGCGCTCAAGATGCAACAGGCGTTCCTCGAAGCTGTGGACCTGCCGCACGCCTACGGCGAGGGCATGGAGTTCCTTGTCAGCCGGGGCGAGCCGGAAGCGAAAGGGCCGGGTCACATCCGCTGGAGCGAATACGACGACATGGCAGTGGCCCTCGCGTGGCTCCACGCCCACCGAGACGAGCTGCAACTGATTGCCGTCCGTTCTGCCCTCGCCGAACGCCTTCCCACCGATCTCCCCGTGGAGCCGCTGGGCTTCGCCCAACGCCCCGCCCTTGCCTGGCGCCCCGACGGCCGCGACACCCTCGCCTTCCTCGAAGGACTATGATGCGGGGAGTGGGAAAATTGAAACGGGGAGCCGAAGAATCGAGGATTCGAAGCGGAGCCAGCACGGAGGCATCCGTCGTTTCGTCGGCCCTCAAAATCACCGGCTCTCGAAGTGCTTGCGCAGGGCGTCCACCACCATTGGCAGCAGCACGTCCCAGTTCGTCGTGGGGTCCTTAGTGATTGTGACAAACTGCGGCAGGATGAAGACGTTGGCAACGCCCGTCAATCTGAAAAGCCGCTTTCCGAGCGCGTGGCCTCCTGCTTCTTCGGCTGAGTTAAAAGACTCCATGCCACTGTTGATGAACGGGCCGGCATCGGTCGTGAACTTGAGGCTGTCCGGATTGGGCGTCGGTTGGGTCTGGAAGGAGGCCATGCGGGAGGAGAGGCAGGGTGAAAGGGCGGGTAGCGTGCGGCGAGGGGCGGGCGAGGGAAACTCGCTAAACGTGCGCACATCGTCTGCTTTTTTGATGTGAAAACTTCGTATCCTTCTATTGATCTTTCCCTGCAGAGGAATAATCTATAGTCTGTCAGGTAGTAGCTTCTCTCTGTGTCGGCCTGGCCGATACTCGCCAGCTTGTTCATCAAGGATCACCCTAATGGAGCCCCGCGAACCGCACAATTTCTTGCAAGACGTAGAGCGGCGTCAATTGCCACCCGGCGGCACGGCTATCGACCGTCTTACGATGCATACCAAGGGCTTGGCCGAGGATATCACCGCCTGGGTCGAGCTTCGCCTCAAATTGGCCCAGACCGAAATCGAGGAGAAGGTTCAGGCGAAAATCAACCAGGT
>JAHEMB010000743.1 GCA_024643915.1 Rhodothermaceae bacterium
CACGATCGACGGACGTCAGGTCGGTGTCTTCAGCCAGGATTTCACGGTGTTCGGCGGGTCGTCGGGGGGCTGGGTGTGGCGACCGGTTTCGGCATCCTCGCCTTTTACGCGGTCGTGGCCGGGTGGACGCTGGGCTACCTGTGGAAGTCGATCAGCGGCGGCTTCGCGGCCATCACGGACGCCACCGCCAGCGGCGCGCTCTTCGCCGAGCTCGTCGGCGATCCGCTGCAGGCGATCTTTTTGAGCGGCCTCTTCCTGCTGATGACGATCCTCGTCGTGCGCGGCGGCATCTCGGGCGGCATCGAGCGGGCCACGAAGATCCTGATGCCCCTGTTGCTGCTGATCCTCGTCGCCCTGGCCGTGCGGGCGGTGACGCTCGAAGGCAGCGGGCGCGGCATCGCCTACCTCTTCAATCCCGACTTCTCCAAGCTCTCGGTGCCGGTGGTGATGAGCGCCCTCGGGCAGGCCCTCTTCAGCCTGAGCCTGGGCATGGGCGCGATGATCACGTACGGGTCGTACATGCCAAAGAAAGAGAACCTGCCGTTTGCGGGCGTTTCGGTGGCCGTCTTCGACACGTTCATCGCCCTGCTGGCTGGCCTCATCATCTTCCCCGCCCTCTTTGCCGCTGGCGTGGATCCGGCCGCCGGGCCCGGCCTCGTCTTCGTCGTGCTGCCCACCATCTTCAGCGCCATGCCGGCGGGCACGCTCTTCGGCTTCGCCTTCTACTTCCTGCTCGCCATCGCGGCCCTCACCTCCACCATCAGTCTCCTCGAAGTCGTTGTTTCCTACTTCGTCGACGAGCGGGGCTGGAGCCGTGAGAAGTCGGCGTGGCTGCTCGGCGGCATATGCTTCGTGCTGTCGATCCCCTCGGCCCTGGCGCAGGGCGGCAGCGACTTCTTCACCACCTTCCTCGGGCCGGGGCTGGACTTCCTGAGTGTGCAGAGTATCCTCTGGGGCAACTACTCGCTCAGCATCGGCGCCCTCCTGATCTGCGTCTTCGTCGGGTGGAAGTGGGGTGTGGAGCCGGCCATGGCGTCGCTCCGCGAGGGCGGGCACTCGCTTCCGGCGAGCACGCTGTGGGCCTTCTTGATCAAGTATGTCTGCCCCGTCGCCGTCGGCCTAATTCTGCTCTACATCATCCTCACCGGGACGTACTTCTGAGGAAACCTCCAAACCAGCCCTTCAGGCAAGCTCCGAAATCCAAATCCCAAATACCAAGTGTGCTTGTAGCAACATTGGGGGTTGGAGCTTGGGACTTGGAGTTTGGGATTTGGGACTTGCCACGCGGCTTAAGTGAAAAGGAACCAGGCCGATTTTCCTTTCGTTCGCTCCTTACATTTCATGACGACGCAAGC
Organism: Rhodothermaceae bacterium; assembly: GCA_024643915.1. GTDB lineage: Bacteria > Bacteroidota > Rhodothermia > Rhodothermales > JAHEMB01 > JAHEMB01. The sequence goes on from JAHEMB010000743.1 coordinate 1,356, forward strand.
GCCGAAAAATATACGGTTATGCGCCCGCTGCGGCAGGCCTGCCCTGCCCAGACGCCCCCGCGCTATCGGGTCGTAGATGTCGAACCAGCCGAGGGGTAGGTCCCTCCCCCACCTTGGACACAGACGCTCCTCCTTTATCTAGTTTCATCTTTCTCTTGCAGGAGGCGCCCGGCCTGTCGCTCGATGCGGCGGCCTTCGTAATTCTGGGCGTCGTCTTCGTGGTGCTGCTGCTGGCCTCGGCCCTCTTCTCCGGCTCGGAGGTCGCCCTGTTCTCGCTCGACGGCACGGCGAAGAACGTCCTGGCGCAGGCCGGCGACCGGGCCAGCGAGCGCGTGCTGGCGCTCCTCGCGCAACCGAGCCAGCTCCTCATCACCATCCTCATCCTCAACACGTTCGTCAACGTGGCGGCGGCCATTATCGCGGCGGTGGTGACGGTGCAGGTAGCCTATGCCTACGGCTGGAGCCATACCCTCACCATCTTCCTCGAAGTGGTGGTGCTGACGTTCGTGCTGCTCGTCGTGAGCGAGATCACGCCGAAGCTGGTGGCTACACGCAACGCGATGCAGTTCAGCCGCCGCTCCTCAGCCCTCCTGCTGCCCCTCCAGCGTGTGCTCTATCCCGTGGCGAACGTGCTGTCGTGGTCGCTGCGCGGCTTCCACGGGCGCCTCAAAACGCAGCCGCGCCTCTCCACCGACGACCTCAAGGCGATGGCCGAGATCGGAGAGGCGCACGGCACGCTCGAAGAGGAGGAGCGCGAACTGATCCACTCCATCGTCGAGTTCGGCGAGACGTCGGTGCGGGAGATCATGATTTCGCGCCTCGATATCGTGGCCCTGCCTGTCTCCTCTACCCTGCACGAGGCGCTCGGCCTGATCCGGTCCTCGGGCCACTCGCGCGTGCCCCTCTACGTCGAACACCTCGACAATATCCTGGGCGTCGTTTACGCCAAGGACCTGCTGCCTTTCCTTAACCAGAACAACGGTGCGGCCCGCCTCGACTGGACGCGCCTGGCCCGCCCGCCGCTTTTCGTCCCCGTCGGCAAGAAGCTTGATGACCTGTTGAAGGAGTTCCAGGCGCGGCGCACCCACATGGCCCTGGTGGTGGACGAGTACGGCGGCACGGCGGGGCTGGTGACGATCGAGGACGTCCTCGAAGAGATCGTCGGCGACATCCGCGACGAGTACGACGAGCCGGACGACGCCTGGATCACGCCCCTCGACGACCGCACCTACCGCATCGACGCCCGCCTCGACCTCGACGAACT
>JAHEMB010000744.1 GCA_024643915.1 Rhodothermaceae bacterium
CTCAGGGTGGATCGGTCGTGCACCAACGCCCTCGCCATCGCGCGTTGGCTCGACGAGCAGCCGCAGGTGGACTGGGTGAGCTACCCCGGCCTGGAGAGCCATCCGTACCATGAGCGCGCCAAGAAATATCTGCAAAACGGCTTTGGCGCCGTGCTGGCCTTTGGCGTGAAAGGCGGTGTGGAGGCCGGGCAGAAGTTCGTCGAGAGCGTGGAGCTGGCGAGCCACCTGGCGAACGTGGGCGATGCCAAAACGCTCGTCATCCACCCGGCCTCGACCACGCACCAGCAGCTCGCTGCCGAGGAGCAGGTCGCCGCAGGCGTCTCGCCGGACCTCGTCCGCATCTCCGTCGGCATTGAGCATCTGGACGACCTCAAGGCCGACTTCGCCCAGGCCCTCGCCGCGATCGACGACCTCGTTCCTGCCTAAGTTGTCGGTTGACGGTTGTCGGTTGACGGTTTCTTGAGAGGAAGCCCCAGCCGGCAACCGTCAACTGGGAACCGTCAACTAGCATGACACAAACCTTCATCATTCCAGAGATCACGCTGGAGAGCGGCGTGGTAGTGCGCGAGGCGCCGGTGGCCTTCCGGTCGTGGGGGCGGCTCAATGCGCAGGGAGATAACGCCCTCGTCGTCTGTCATGCCCTCACCGGCGACACCAACGCCGACGACTGGTGGGGGCCGCTCATCGGGCCAGGTAGGGTGTTCGACACCGACGTTTTCTTCGTCGTCTGCGCCAACGTGCCTGGTTCGCCCTACGGTTCCGTCTCGCCTCTCACGCCGAACCCCGAGACGGGCGCCTCTTACGGGGCCGACTTCCCCACATTTACCATCCGCGACACGGTCACATTGCACCGGCGGCTGCTGGAGCGGCTGGGGGTGCGGCAGGTGGCCCTCGCCACGGGCGGCTCGATGGGGGGGATGCAGGCGCTCGAATGGGCCTTTCACGGCGACTTTGTGCGCGCCCTCGCGCCGGTGGCGGTGGGGGGGCGGCATTCGGCGTGGTGCATCGGGTGGAGCGAGGCGCAGCGTCAGGCGATCTACGCCGACCCCAAGTGGCAGGGCGGGCGGTACGATCCGGGCGACCCGCCCGCTGCCGGGCTGGCCGCTGCGCGCATGGCTGCCATGATCTCCTACCGCTCCCGGCCCTCTTTCGAAGCGCGCTTCGGGCGAGAGCGCATGCCGGGGGAGAATGGCCGTCCGTCCGCTTTCACGATGGAGAGTTACCTGCGCTACCAGGGCCAAAAGCTGGTGGACCGGTTCGATGCGAACTGCTATGTTGCCCTCACGCAGCAGATGGACTCGCACGACCTCGCCCGTGGGCGCGGCGGCTACGCTGAGGTGCTACGGTCCATCACACAGCCAACTCTCGTCCTTTCCATCGACTCCGACGTGCTTTATCCGCGAGAGGAGCAGGCGGAGCTGGTCACACATCTACCCGACGCCGAACTCGGCCTGCTGTCTTCGATCCACGGCCACGACGCTTTTCTGATTGAATTCGAGTCGATGGACGCGCTCTTCCGGCCTTTCATGGAAACGCACCTCAATGTTTTGTCTGCTGCGACGGTGGAAGAAGGCCCCTGACTTGCCGTACCTTGCGCTTCGCGCTCGTCAATCAGGGATAACCTTCCGCTTGTAGCCAATGAAAACCATCAAAGCCGCCGTCATCGGGACGGGATTCATGGGGGGCACGCACGCCGAGGCGTTGCGGCGCGTCGAGGGCGTCGAGATCGTCGCCGTGGCATCGAGCAGCCAGGAACGAGCGCAGGGCCTCGCCGACCGATACGGCATCCCCAACGCTTTCGACCATTGGCGGCACCTGCTTGGCTTCGACGTAGACGTGATCCATAATTGCACGCCCAACGACCTCCATTTCGAGATTAACAAGGCGTTCCTGGAAGACGGCAAGCACCTGGTCTCCGAAAAACCCCTCACGATCCATTCGCACGAATCGGAGGAACTGGTGCGGCTGGCAGAAGAAAAGGGTGTGGTAGCGGCGGTCTGCTTCACCTATCGAGGCTACCCGCTCGTCCGGCAGGCACGGGCGCTCGTCGAGCAGGGTGAGATCGGGGACATCCACAACGTCCACGGTCATTACATCCAGGACTGGCTCCTGTTCGACACCGACTACAACTGGCGGCTCGAGTCGGACGTCAGCGGCCCCTCGCGCGCCATCGCCGACATCGGCTCGCACTGGTGCGACCTTGTCCAATATGTCACCGGCCTCAAAATCGAAGCCGTCTTCGCCGACTTGTTCAGGGTGTACGAGACGCGCAAGAAGCCGGCGGAGGTCGTCATGGCTTTCCAGAAAAGTAAGGGCCCGCGTGAGGAGGTGCCCATCGACACGGAAGACGGCGGCAACATCTTGATCCGTTTCGAAGGCGGGGCGCGGGGCGTCGTCACGGTCTCCCAGGTGAGCGCCGGGCGGAAGAACCGGCAGTGGTTCGAGATCGACGGGACGAAGAAGGCGCTCTCGTGGAACCAGGAGGAGCCGAACAACCTGTGGATCGGCCACCGCGACCGGCCCAACGAGGTGCTCATCAAAGACCCCGGCCTGCTGGATGCATCCGCCGCTGCCTACGCGCACTACCCCGGCGGCCACCCGGAGGGCTACCCCGA
>JAHEMB010000745.1 GCA_024643915.1 Rhodothermaceae bacterium
CTGGCTCCTTGCCCTCGCCTGCGACCTACCTTTCGTGACGGGTGAGGCGTTGGCGCTGCTCATTGCACGGGCCGCGCCGAGCGTGGCGGCAGTGCTGGCGCTGGATGAGGCCGGGCGACAGCAGCCCCTCTGCGCGCTCTATCACCGTTCCATTCTGCCCACCGTCGCGGCGCATCTTCGGGAGGGACGGCTGGCGATGCACGCCCTGCTGGCGGCTTTAGGTCCGGTCGAGGAGGTGACGCTGCCGGCGGGGGTGCTGCGCAACGTCAACCGCCCGGAAGATCTGGCCGGCCCGTGAACCTTGCATTGCAGCCAAAGTATGCGTAATATCGGGCTTGATATAACTTGATATGACAAGTGGCGGCCGGGGCCGCTTTTTGCATGAACTACGGTTTCCTGATCCGCAACGACCGCTGCATTGGCTGCCACGCCTGCTCCACTGCCTGCAAGAGCGAGAACGAGGTGCCGCTCGGCGTCAACCGGACGTGGGTGAAGAGCGTCGAGACGGGTGCTTTTCCGAACGTGCGGCGGCACTTCCAGGTGACGCGGTGCAACCACTGCGCCAACCCGCCGTGCGTGCGCATCTGCCCCGTCACGGCGATGTACCAGCGCGACGACGGCATCGTCGAGTTCGACCCGGAGGCGTGCATCGGCTGTAAGGCGTGCCTGCAAGCCTGTCCTTACGACGCCATTTACGTCGATCCCGAGAGTGGGACGGCGGCCAAGTGCCACTACTGCGCCCACCGCACCGACCTCGGCCTCGAACCGGCCTGCGTTGTCGTCTGCCCCGAGCACGCCATCATTGCCGGCGACCTCGACGACCCGCGATCTGAGATCAGCCAGATGCTGGCCGAGAACCAGGTGACGGTCCGCAAGCCCGAGCAGGGGACGGCGCCCAAGCTTTTCTACGTCGAGGGCAATGACGCCAACTTGACGCCCACCGCCGTCGAACGCACCCCGACCACCTTCGCCTGGGCCGACGTGCTGCCCCTCCACGAAGGAGATGGCGCCCCGCACCGGAGCGGTCCGGTGGAGCCGGTCCCGCCGAAAGCCGCCCGGCGGGCGAAGTCGGGCGCCCCGTTGCGGGCGTCGCAGCCGCAGGGCCTGCCCGATGCCGGCCCCATCCACGTAGGCGACGGGCGCATGGCCGAGCAGATGGTGCAGGTGGCCTACAACGCGCAGCACACGATCCCCTGGCACTGGCCCGTCCCGGCCTACCTCGTCACCAAAGGCATCGGCGCGGGGCTGTTCATGCTCCTCGCCCTCGGCCTCGGGCTGGGCCTCTTTCCTTTCGACGGCTTGACGTTCGTGGTGGGCGGCTTCCTGGCCCTTCTTTTCACCGCCCTCACCACGGCCCTCCTCGTGTTCGATCTGGAGCGGCCCGAGCGATTCCTGCGCATTATCTTCCGCCCCCAGTGGAAAAGCTGGCTCACGCGGGGCGCCTTTCTGCTGATCGGGTTTTCGGTTGTCGCGGGCGGGTGGTGGCTGTTAGAGGCGGGTGCCTACCTCGGTTGGTGGGATCCGTTGTCCTCGACCCTGCGGGCCGTGCTGCTTTGGGCGGGGGTGCCCCTGGCGGCGGGCGCGGCGGTCTACACCGCGTTCCTCTTCGGGCAGGCCGAGGGGCGTGACCTCTGGCAGAGCACGCTCCTGCCCGTCCATCTCCTCGTGCAGGCCTTCCTGGCAGGGTCGGCGACGCTCCTCGTGGCGGGGCTTTTCTTCGAGATGCCGGAGGTGATTGCCCATACGGCGCGCGTCACGTTCGGCGCGGCACTCGTGCTTGATCTGCTGGTGACGCTCCTGGGCGAGTTTGGGATGCCGCACGCCTCGGAGGCGGCGGTGCGGGCGGCACACCTGATCTCACACGGCCCCTACGCGCCGCACTTCTGGATCGGCAGCATTGTCTTCGGGCATGTCGTTCCTTTCGGGCTCCTGGTCTTCGGCGTGCCGGTGCTAACGGCGCTCGCAGGCGTGCTGGCGCTCGTTGGGCTGTACCTCTACGAGTACGCCTTCGTCCTGGCCCCGCAAGAGGTGCCGAACAGCTAACAGGTCGCAGCTAGAAGAACGTAAATGGCATTCTCAAAAATGAACGTCTCTCGTCTGCTGTCGGCGATGCTGAAGCACGACGCCCGTCCACTGCCCAGCGCGCATGGCGACGACGTGCCGTTCGGGCCGCCGCAGTTTGCCGAGGCCGACATGCAGCCGGAGAAGGTGGACCTCACCACCGTCATCCACCCCGACGGGCGGATGAGCCAGTACCCGCCCGCAGAGAAGTGGGACGACTGGGTGGAGTGGGACGGCAAGGCGTGGCCGAAGAAGGTGGCGCGGCGCTACATGCTCGTCCCCACCATCTGCTTTAACTGCGAGAGCGCCTGCGGCCTGCTCGCCTACGTGGACCGCGAGACGCTCGACGTGCGCAAGTTCGAGGGCAACCCGGCTCACCCCGGCAGCCGGGGCCGCAACTGCGCCAAAGGCCCGGCCACCATCAACCAGATCTACGACCCCGAGCGCATCCTCTACCCGCTCAAGCGGGTCGGCGCGCGCGGCGAGGGGCGCTGGAAACGGATCTCGTGGGAGGAGGCCCTCGAAGAGATCGCCGGCAAAATGCG
>JAHEMB010000746.1 GCA_024643915.1 Rhodothermaceae bacterium
ATTTCCAGGGTGGCGGCGCCTGCTGGTTCGGCGAGATCTGCGACCTGACGATGAAGCCCGCCTACGATCCGTTCGTGAACGAAGAGGACGACCCGACCTCACGTCAGGGCATCTTCACCCTCGACAACCCGGAGAATCCCTTCGCGGATTACAGTATGGTCTACGTGCCCTATTGCACCGCCGATGTGCATCTAGGTGACCGGGAGACGACCTACGAGGTGCCCGCCACCGACAGCACCGAGGCGCATCAGGTGACAATCCGCCACCGGGGCTACGCCAACGCCCAGAGCGCCCTCGCTTGGGCCTACACGCACTTCAATAACCCCGAAACCATCTATGTCACGGGCAGCAGCGCCGGGGCCATTGCCTCGCCCGTCTACGCGGGCCTCCTGGCCGATCATTACGCCGACGCCCGCATCGTCCAACTCGGCGATGCGGCGGGCGGCTATCGCAGCAACCTCGGCGCCGACGTCCTGCCGAAATGGGGCACCCTCGACATCCTGCCGGATTACCCGGCTTACGAAGGCATCACCGCCGAAAGCCTCACTTTCGAGACGTTCTACGTGGCTACGGCGCAGCAGCATCCACAAGTGAGGCTGGCACAGTACAACGCCGCCTACGACGACGTACAGCGCTTCTTCCTCAGCCTCTCCGGCCAGGAGGCCCTCGACATGAAGGCGCTCATCGCAGCCAACCTTGCCGACATCCGGCAGGACGATCCGGAATTCCGCGCCTTCACGGCGGGCGGCGACGTGCACACCATCCTGAGCCGCCCAGAGTTCTACACTTATACCGTCGGCGCCACGCGCTTCCTCGATTGGGTGGCGGCCCTGGCAGCCGGCGAGGCTGTGGCAGACGTGGCGTGCGACCCCTGCGACCGGCCCGAGCTGTACGCCGGCGCCCCGGCCTCCGCCACCGATACGCCCGCCACCGCTCATTGACCGGTTGATGACTGGAATTTGAAGCAGTATACTGGTTTTTGGAAACGTGAAACGTGAGGGTCCCTTACCTCAACGACCTAGTAGGGCAACCTCACGCATCCCGCCTCAGGCATCACGCATCCCATCTCACTTCTCCGGCGAACCGCCTTCGCCACGGTGCGTTACCTTGCCGGGTTTCGCGGCGGCTTCGTTGCCAGGAAGGGCGCGGCATCGGGACGTTGTGCCGGCTCGTTACGCGCCCCCTTTCTTCCGACTGACTTCTCCATGGTACGTTCGTTTTCCGCCCACGTCACGTTGGTTCTCGTGCTGTGTGGTCCCGCCTTGGTCCTTCCCGCTGTGGCCCAGGCACCCGACACCCTGCTGTTGGGGCTGGAGGCGGCCATCGTGCGGGCGCTCCAGGCCAGCCCCGAGGTTGACCAGGTCGAGGCACAGCTTCAGTTTGCCGAGGCGCGCAAAGACGAAGCCCTCGCCAGCCGCTTCCTCACCGATTTCAAGGCGACGACGGCGCACTCCATCGCCCCCGGCATCGACAATCCGAACGACACGCCCATGGACCGGCTCTACCTGGATCCGGACGTGGACAATGACTGGGACGAGCCGCGCCCGTTTAACCAGCTAGAGGTGGAGGCCTTGCAGCCTGTCTACACCTGGGGCCAGCTCAGCGGCAGCATCAAGGCGGCGCGCTACGGCGTGGAGGTGGAGGCGGCGGCGGTGCGCGGCAAGGCACTCGAAGTGGCCCTCCGTACGGGCGAACTCTATTACGGCCTACTTCTGGCAGGCGCGCTTTTCCGCATCGCCGAGGAGACGGGTAGCATCCTCGAACAGGCCCAACGCGAGATCCGCCGCCTGCTCGATGAAGGCGCCGAGGACGTGGACGACGCGGACCTTTTTCAGGTGCAACTCACCGAGCAGGAATACCTGCAGCGCGTGGTCGAAGTGGAGCAGCGGCTTATCACGGCGCGCGTGGCCCTCGCCCGGCAGCTTTTCCTGCCCGAAGGCCAGGCTGCCCTCCCTGCAGCCGACGTGCTCGAACCCCTCGCCTTCGAGCCGGAGCCGCTCGACACTTACTTCGCGCTGGCCCTGGCGAACCGGCCCGAAATGGCGCAAGCCGATGCCGGCTTTGCCGCCCGCGATGCCCTCGTCACCGTCGCCCGCGCCGACTTTTATCCGAAGCTCTTCCTCGGGGCGTCTGCCAACTACCGCTACGCAGCGGGCCGTTTTCGCCAGGACAACCCGTACATCAGCGACGACTTCCTGGGCGGCGGCGTCCGCGCCGGCCTGGGGTTTCGGCAGGAGCTGAACTTTGCGCAGACGCATGCGAAGGTGGAGCAGGCGCGGGCCGAGCGCGAGGAGGTGCGCTTCCAGCGCGAGGCTGCCAGGCAACTTATCCTCTTTGAAGTCGAAGAAGCCTACCGTACCTTTATCATCGCCCGAGCGGCGCTGGAGGCGCAGGATAAGGCCCTCACCATCAGCAAGGAGTGGTTGCGCACAGAACAGATCAACTTCGACCTGGACCTGGGCGATACCGAGAACCTGGTGAAGGCGGTGCGCGAAAACTTGGAGCTTCAGGCCCGGTATTATGAAGCGGTGCAGAAATTTAACGTTGCTGTGCTACGCCTGCTGCGCGCCACCGGGGTATTGGTGCAGAGTGCCGAAAGCGGCACG
>JAHEMB010000747.1 GCA_024643915.1 Rhodothermaceae bacterium
GGCAAGGGCAAGGAACTGTGCCTCGTAGGCACCAAGATTCCCGCGCACTACTTCCTCCAGCCCGGTTCCATCGTCAACATAAAGGACGGACAGCAGGTCCAGGTCGGTGACATCATCGCCCGGGTTCCGCAGGAGTCGTCAAAGACCCGCGACATCACCGGCGGCCTGCCGCGCGTGGCGGATCTGTTCGAGGCGCGAAAGCCGAAGGAGCCGTCGATCCTCGCCGCGAAGTCGGGCATCGTCAGCTTCGGCAAGGACACCAAGGGCAAGCAGCGCCTGGTGATCACGCCGACCGAGAAGGACATCGAGAACGCCAAGGAGCGGCCCATCGATGGCCGCATCGACGACGGCGAGCCGTACGAGGAACTCATTCCGAAGTGGCGGAACGTCATCGTCTTCGAGGGCGAGCACGTGGAGAAGGGCGAGACCATCGTCGACGGCGAACCCAACCCGCACGACATCCTGGCGCTGCTCGGCGTCGAGGCGCTGGCCGACTACCTGGTCAAGGAAATCCAGGACGTGTACCGCCTGCAGGGCGTGAGGATCAACGACAAGCACATCGAGGTGATCATCCGCCAGATGCTGCGTAAGGCGGAGATCAAAAAGTCCGGTGACACGCGCCTGCTGCGCAGCGAGCAACTCGATCTCGCCCGTGTGCTGGAGGAGAACGACAGGGTCGGCCGCGACGACGGGCTGCCGGCGGAGTATCAGCGCGTGCTGCTCGGCATCACCAAGGCGTCGCTCGCCACCGAGTCCTTCATCTCCGCGGCCTCGTTCCAGGAGACCACTCGCGTGCTGACGGAGGCGGCCGTCCGCGGCACCACCGATCACCTGCGTGGCCTGAAGGAAAATGTCATCGTCGGGCGACTCATTCCAGCGGGAACGGGCATGGCCTACCACGCCTCTCGCAAACGGGACAGCGAGCCCGAGCCCGAGATCGACCTCGCAGCCCTCGCCGCCGCCGTGGCTGCGGAGGAGCCGGAGACCGAGGAGGGCGCCGCGGAAACGCAGGAGTAGCGCGACCCGCGATGACCCCGGAAAAAGCCCGCCGTCCGGCGGGCTTTTTCGTGCCGCCTGTTTTAGCTGTTCAGGAACATCCTGTGTCTCTCGGTCGGATCCTGCCCGATGGCGGGGCCTTCGTCGTTACGGAAAGAGGCGTGCTACACGGTAAACAGGTGGACAGCGAAAGGGTGAAAGAGCGTATGTAGTGAGTCACCTGGCCTGAGTCACGCCTCATGCGGCAAGCCTTTCTCCGGAAGCTGCATGAGTCCCGAGTCCCCACCCTATCCCCTTGCCCCCGCCTCCATTTTCTGCAATAATTCGCCGGCTAAATCTAACGATCTCTCCAGAAGGAGAGCCGTGCCGGCGAAATCGGGTGTTGCGCCCCTTTTATCGGCGGTTCGGAAAGCCGATGTCGCCGGCGCGTGGGCCGGACTCATGGGCGCCCAATCGGGGATTCGAGATCCCGGGTTGGGCGTTTGACATTGCCAGAGGGGTGTGTAGAATTCGCGTCCCTCGACAGGCCGGCCCGAAAACCGGGATGCCTGTCGTTTTTATTTATCAGGGTAAGAAAATATGTCGACAGTCAATCAACTGGTTCGCAAGCCTCGCAAGCCGAAGCTCTACAAGAGCAACGTGCCGGCGCTGGAAGGATGTCCGCAAAAGCGGGGTGTTTGCACTCGCGTGTACACCACCACGCCGAAGAAGCCGAACTCGGCCCTGCGTAAAGTCGCGCGAGTTCGCCTGACGAACGGCTACGAGGTGACCTCCTACATCGGTGGAGAAGGTCACAACCTTCAGGAGCACAGCGTGGTGCTGATCCGCGGCGGCCGTGTGAAGGACCTGCCCGGCGTGCGCTACCACACGGTGCGCGGCAGCCTCGATACGGCGGGCGTCAGCGACCGTCGGCAGGGGCGTTCCAAGTACGGCGCCAAGCGGCCGAAGAACTGAGCGACGTCTCGCAGCGAATAACTGGAATCAGCGATGTCTAGAAAAAACACGAATTTCTCCCGCGAGATCCTGCCGGATCCGAAGTTCCACAGCGAGGTGATTACCCGCTTCATCAACATGGTGATGCAGAGCGGCAAGAAGTCCGTCGCCGAGCGCATCGTGTACGGCGCCATCGAGACCATCGAGGAGCGCAACAAAAGCGCCAGCCCGGTGGAGCTGATTGAACAGGCCCTGGACAACGTGAGCCCCATGGTCGAGGTGAAGTCCCGCCGGGTCGGCGGCGCCACCTACCAGGTGCCCGTCGAAGTTCGCCCCAAGCGCCGCCAGACCCTGGCCATGCGCTGGATCATCGAGGCAGCGCGCCGCCGCAGCGAAAAGAACATGCCCGAGCGCCTGGCGGGCGAATTGCTGGAGGCCATGGAGCAGCGCGGCGCGGCGGTGAAGAAGCGCGAAGACGTTCATCGCATGGCCGAGGCCAATAAGGCCTTCTCGCACTACCGCTGGTAAATGCGGCGGCGAGTCAACGAAGACGTTCAATCAGAGGATAGGAAAGTGCCCAGGACATCTGGACGAAGGAGTTGCCCGACGGGCCTTTTTCGCGGCTCACATTCGATGGAGCGGGTGACCGTGAACCCCAGTGGACACCCGATGGGCG
>JAHEMB010000748.1 GCA_024643915.1 Rhodothermaceae bacterium
TCGGCTTCGATGCGATACCATTTGATTTGAACTTTTTTCAAGGTCTTGCCGTGACATGCCGCATCAAATAATACCGGGCTCGTTGGATCATAAGCTTTGATCAACGACGCCGTATTATGTTGCCTAGTGCCAGTTGTTGCCCCCGTGAATCTATCCGTCGGCATTTCAACCCGTCCCATAACATCTTCATCGACGACCGGGGGCATCTTTATCTCGAGGGGCCGGGCCTGCGTATCATGGATTTGAAGCAGGACCCGACCAACCCCACCCTTCTGTGGCAGGACGACAGCAACGGGGGGCACGATGCCACGGTCGTCGGGGAGATGCTCTACGACTTCCATGCGAGTGCGACGAATATTTACGACGTGGCGGACCCGGCCAACCCCCGCCTGCTCGGCTCCATCGCCACGCCTACCATTCGCCTGCACCATAGCGGCTGGCCGAGCGAGGATGGCGCCCACCTCTTCATCTGCGACGAACTGGCCTCTTCCCTCAAGCCCGACCTGACGGTGTGGGACATCAGCCAACCCGACAGCCCCCGCCAGGTCGCCTCCTTTATCGACCCTGCGTCCTCCATCCACAACCTTTATGTGATTGGCGACTACGCCTTCGTCTCGTATTACACGGCCGGCTTCCGCGTCTTCGACGTCTCCGACCCCGCCTCACCTCGCGTTATGGATACGTACGGGACGACTGCACTCGTCGGCGAAGGTTTTAGTGGGGCCTTTGGCGCGTATCCCTTTACGAAGAGCGGGCACATCTACGTTAGCAACGTGGAAGGGCTCTCTGCCAGGCCCTCCTCGAAAGGTACCCTGTTTATCTTCGCCGTCGAGGGCTTCACGCCGGTCAGCCCGACCCACACCGAGACGACGCCCGACTTGCCGCAGCGGACCACGCTCGAAGCCAACTACCCCAACCCGTTCAACCCCCAGACGCGCATCGCCTACACGCTCGCTACGCCCGCCTCGGTCCAACTCCACCTCTTCGATGTCCACGGCCGGCTCGTGCGCACGCTCATGGATCGACCCCAGGCGGCAGGCCGGCACGAGGTGACGTGGGACGGGCGCGACGATCTGGGCCGGGCGCTGCCCTCGGGGGCTTACCTCTACCGGCTGACGGCAGGCCAGGTGCAGCAGGCGCGCATGTTGCACCTCATCAAGTGAGAGCGATGCCTCATCGCAACAGCACGAGCGCCCGCACCTGCGTCTGTGCCCCGATAGTCAGGCGACCGAAGTAAACGCCGGGCGGCATCGCCTGCCCCGCCGCATTGGCCCCGTCCCACACGACGGCCTGCTCGCCTGCCGGCTGGGTTGCCTGGACCAGCATCCGCACCTGCCGCCCCTGTACATCATACACATCGAGGCGGACGGGGGCAGGCGCGGCGAGGCTGTAGCGGAGTATGGTGGTTTCGCGGAAAGGGTTGGGGTGATTGCTGAAGAAGACGGCGGCCGAGGGGACGTCCGCCCCGGCGATGCCGACGGAGGTGGCCAGCGCATACTTGTGCACGGCCCGGCCCACCGCGTAGCCGAGCGAATCGTTCAGGAAGCGAAAGCGGTTCATGCGCGCGCCGATGGGGTCGGGCTGCCACGTCTCGCCGCCATCCACCGTGCGGAATGACGGCGACGAACTGTTGCCGCCGATCCATCCCTCCCGCTCCGTCACGAAGCCGATGCCCTGCACGAAATAATAGCTCGAAGAGAAAAGCTTCTCCTCCCATGTCGCGCCACCGTCCGAGGTTTTGAGGAAGAAAATGGGCGAGCGGCTGTTACGCTGAAGCGAAGCATAGCCCACCTGCCGCGATGGAAAAGAGAGTTTCCAGCACCACTCGCCCGTCCGGCTCGTGCGGAAGCGCTCCTCCCACGTCTCCCCCCCGTCGGCGGTGAAGAGGATGATGCCGCTCGACTGCTCGTGATCGACGTGGGTCAGGCCGACGGCGAAGCCGCTATCCGGCGTGGTGAAGAAAACGTCGATGAGGCCGGCGGCGTGTTCACTCATGTCTTTCGAGGTCCACGTCTCGCCGCCGTCGGTCGTCCGTACGAAGAAGGCTGGCCCGCGCACGCGTCCTACCCCCACCACGGTCGAGTCGTTGACGACGTACATCCCGCAGAGTCCCTTCGGCGTGGGCCCATCGAAGTCTGTCATGGGGGCCCAGGTGTTCCCGGCGTTGACGGTCTGGTAGAGCGGAACGGGATCGGTCGTGCCGAACTCCCCTTCGCCCACATTGCCCACCCATCCCCGGAGAGAGTCTATAAAGGCCACCGAGCGGAAGTGTGAGGACGGACGGGCGCGCTGCAGCTCCCACCGTCCGCCCCCGTCAAGCGTGCGGTAAATCTGCCCGTCGCCGTTGACCACCCAGCCGATCTCCGGTGTGGCGAAGAACACGTCATTGTAGCGGGAGACGACAGGCGCACCCGAGAGCGTCTCCCACGTGGCCGCCGGCTGGCCGTAGAGGCTGGCGGCGCATACAAAGAGCAGAATAAGCCCACAGAACGTAGATCTCACAGGTACTCCATATTTATGAGGGGATTATTGAGCACGCATCGGCAGGAATTGCGTCATTGGTCAGAATGTGATGATCGGGCCGCGCGTCGAGATCGGCCAGAGC
>JAHEMB010000068.1 GCA_024643915.1 Rhodothermaceae bacterium
CCACCACCTGCCGGAGTTCGGGGTAGCGTTCCCGCGCCCGGTCGAAGACGAGATGCCGAAGGTAGCCGTCGATGTCTTCGCCGAAGGCGTCGGGGATGGGGTAGTGGGGCATCAGGAGCCGGCCCATCGGCAACTCCAGGTCGCACTTTTCCGCCACCTCGCGCGTGGTGTCCAGGGCTTCGTCGAGGACGGCTTCGGTGAGGTCGGGGAAGGCGGCCTGCATCTCCGCCGCCGACTTCAGGAAGAACTGATCGTTCTCGAACCGCATCCGGTTGGGGTCCATCAGGTCCTTGCCCGTTTGCAGGCACAGCAGCACGTCCTGCGCGGCGGCGTCCTCCTGGGCAACGTAATGCACGTCGTTCGTGGCGATGACTTTCACGCCGTACTGTACCGTCCAGCGGAGCAACACCGCGTTGCACCGCCGCTGCTCCGCGATGCCATGGTCCTGAATCTCGATGTAGAAATCCTCGCCGAAAATATCGAGGTAATCCTCGAAGATAGCGCGGGCATCCTCCTCGCCCCGCTTGAGAATCGTCTGTAGCACCTCGCCCTGGAGGCAGCAGGTGGTGGCGATGAGGCCCTCACTGTGCCGCCGCAGCATCGCCCGGTCGATGCGCGGCTTGTAATAATAGCCGTCGGTATAGGAGAGAGACGAGAGGCGGATGAGGTTGTGGTAGCCCGCCTCGTTCTTCGCAAGGAGCACCTGGTGGTAGCGCGTGCGATCGTTCTTGTCCGCCATGCCGCTCGGTGTCACATAAAACTCGCAGCCGATGACGGGCCGCACGCCCGCCCGTTTGGCGCTGGTGTAAAACTCAGGGACGCCGAAGAGATTGCCGTGGTCGGTGATGGCGAGGGCCGGCATCTCCATCTCCACCGCCCGCGCGACGAGGTTCTTGATGCGGGCGGCGCCGTCGAGGAGGGAATACTGGGTGTGGCAGTGTAGGTGGCAAAACTCCATTGCGGCAGACAGCAATCAGATTGGAAAGGCGGCTGGCGCAAGGAAAGGAAAGGAAGGCTGTGTATTCAATGTGTGTGGATAAGTCCTTGTTGGTTGGCCGGTTGCCGGTTGTCGGTTGGCTGGTTGTCTGTTGGCCGGCGAAACTCGAAGGTGAAAATCCACCTGCACCGCAGAGCGCCGATAGAAAAAAGGGGCTGACCGCACGTAGACGGTCAACCCCTCGGTTGGACGGAGTGTAGCGGCTTCCTACTTCACGCAATCGCCATGCGGGTATCAGCGGAGAATTCGCCCCGGGTTCGAAAAAAATAGATGCCACTCGGCAAGGCTCGCGCCTCGAATCTGAAGGGAAAGACGGTGCTCTGGTGGTGCAGCGTCGAACGATCCGGTAGCCCCTCGGTGGCTGTCGCTGTTGAAACCACGGCTGTGAGCCGGCATTTCCAGCCGTTGATTTCGTTCCCGGTACGGTCAGGACCAAAGCTCGAAATCACGGTGGCCACCGGGAGGTTCGCGAAGAGATTGCCTTGCTCCCCTCCAGCCGCATTATTACCGCAAGAGGAGGCAACACATGCACAGGAATACGTGCCTTCCACCAGGCAGGCCCAACCCGTAGCCTGTTCCCCGATCCGATCAGGACCGTAGCTCTCCTGGATGGAAGAGGCCTCGATTTCCGTGACGACGTCGCCCTGGCTCCCGCCAGGCGCGCCGTTTCCGCAGTCTGCACCGCCGTCGAGGCCCAAGCAAACACAGTTATAGGTGACCGCCTGGGCCTGGACCTAATCAACATGGACTCCACTTAACAGCAGGAGAAGAAAAGTGGCAGATCCTATCAGTTGGGCGCTTCGCATGGTGGATCTCCGCATTGTTCAGATGGCACGATCCCTCGTTGACCGCTCTCTACTAGACGCAGCATATCGCTTGAAAAGTTATACGGCGAAAAAAAATGGATAGGGGAACGGTTGTAGTCAGGCTGTGATCGGAGAGCAATCAGCGGTCAGTCTTAAAAGAAGAAGTTGAAAGCTGGGCTCGCTTCGTCCTTCAACACATCGCACACACTTGCCGAGGCGGCCCGGTGCGTCTTGAACACCAGATCGGCTTGCTGCGTTTGTGCCCGGCATGATCAATACATTTGACTACACCCTCCAACGTGGCCGAGCCGCTCTACCTCCTCTACCTCGACCGTTATCACCTGGGCGACGGGCTGTTCCTGCAGGCCCTCGCGCGGGCGCTGGGGCGAGGGGCGCCTCCGTGCCTTCTGGTCCACGGTAGCGGCGAGCACACCGAGCTGCTATTCGAGGCGGACGGCTTTTTCGTAGAGCGCGAGGGCGGGGTGATGCCGGTGTCCTCCTCCGCAGAGGCGGCGCTTCTGGAGCGCGGGCTTCGCGAAATCAATAAAAAAATCGTGAACGTGCTGACGGACTCGCTCGTCTCGGCGGTGGGGTTGCACGGCGCGGATAGAGGGTTGCTGCAACTCGACAAGGGGGGCGCCGTGCGGGCAGGTGAGGCGGCCTGGCTGGCACGGCTGGTGGGGCAGGGCGCCCTACCGGTGGTGTCTGCGCTGGTAAGGGAAGAGGAGCAGTATCAGGTGCGCGAGGCCTCCCTTGGGAGGGTCGTGGTGGCGTTGGCTAAAGCGCTGGAAACGAAAGAGGTGCGGGTGGTCTTTTTCGTCAAGCAGCATCGGCCTGGCCTGCTCGACGGAACGGCGATTGTCAGAGAGATCAACGTGGCGAAGCTGCCGGGGGAGACTGTGCTGCCGGAGCCGGATGCGGTTCGGGAAGTTGTGGCCGCCGGCGTGCCGGTACTGCTCACGGATCCGGGGGGCATGGTAGAAGAAGGAGGGCCACAAGGCACCATGGTGGCGCTGTAACGCAGCCGCAAAAGTGCATCCATCGCGTAAAATGGCCGAATTTAGCTTGACAGCGTGGCGCCGACGCAGTAAGTTACACGCATTCGCCGGGGCGGGCCCTCGCTCGCCCCTTCTCTTAATACGACCCACGCACCACGGAGGAGAACCGATGGCCAAACGATTTGAGGAGCTGAAGAATTTCGTTCACGATCTCGAGGACGACTTCAGTAAGTTCTACGAGAAAGGGAATAAAGCGGCCGGCACGCGCGTGCGCAAAGCCATGCAGGAATTGAAGCATAAGGCGCAGCATATCCGCACGGAGGTTCAGGAAAAGAAGAACGCCTCATAAGGCGGCGTTCGGCCTTTTTCGACAGGAAGGCTATGTCGCGAGGCATAGCCTTTTTTTTTGCAGAATCGTGTGTATCCAATAGATTGAATGCGACGCATTGGGCTGGTTCTTTCTTTTGCCCTGGTGGCAGCTGTGCCTTCACGGGCCCAGGTTTCCGAGGTGGATTCCCTCATCGCGCTAGGCTGGCGCTACGACATGCTTGGGAATTTCTCGGCCTCGCAGGCCGGGTTTCAGAACTGGACGGAGGGGGGCGTCAACACCTTCGCCTTCACCACCGCCCTGGAAGGGGAAGGGACGCACCTCGCCCGCCGATGGGAGCAGACGCACAGTTTCAGCCTTTCCTTCGGCCTCGTCAAGCAGGACACGCTCGACTTCCGCAAGGCCGAGGACGAGATCCTGCTGCAATCCTCGTTTCAGTACCAGGGCGACGGCTTCTTCGCCACCTTCAACCCCACGTTTGCCAACGAACTGCGCACCCAGTTCGCCGAAGGCTTCAACTTCGAAAAGGACCCCCTCGGCCTGGGGCGCACGCCGCCTGTACTGGTGTCGGCCTTTTTCTCCCCTGCCGTCCTGGTGCAGTCTTTCGGCCTCACCTACGATCCAAACTCGTGGTTCACGCAGCGGTTTGGTGTGGGGGCCAAGGAGACCCTCGTGCTCATCGAACGCTTGCGTCCGCTCTATGGCGTCGATCTAGACCAGACGGTACGGCTGGAAGTGGGCCTCGAATCCCTCACCGAAGTGGACCGCGAGATCTTCGAAAACGTTCGCTACAAGTCCTCCCTTGGCCTATTCGCTGCGTTCAACAATCCGGACGTGCCTGATGTACTGTGGAAGAATGCGATTGCGATGAAAGTCAACACGTGGCTAGGTGTCAATTTCCAGTTCGTCGCCCTTTTCGACAAGGATCGCAGCGACGCCGTCCAGTTGAAAGAGGTGCTGTCACTGGGGATCTCTTTCGCCCTCCTGTAAGGCACGAGTCGATGACGAGGTGATCGTGGAGGCGGACCTACCACACGCCGCGCGCGTCAACTTGCCCTTCCCCCGCCGGGTGCTGGCGGTGTATGCGATGGTGGGACTGGCCCTATGGCCCGTGCCGGTCTTCAACATTCTGCACGTCGAGTCCTCGGCGGTGGTGGCTCTTGTGGCATTCTTCACGGCTGGCCTTACGTCGCTCCGGCTGTTCGCGCGCCAGGCAGCGTTCCGGGGTGTGCTGCTGAGGCAGGAGGCTGCGCTGCTCGTTCCTTGGGCGATGCTGACAGTGACGCTACTGTGGACGCCCAACTGCGCCTATTTCGAAGGGCTGTTGCTCTTCTTTCTGTTCCCCGTTGCAAGCGTTGTGCTGGCTGTGGCGTTGGCTTTTGGGCTGAGCAGTAGCCGGCTGCGGCGCAAGCGCCTGCTCTTTGTCCTCCTCGGCGCAGCGCTGGTCGTGCTGACGCCGGTGTACGACCTCGGTCTGCACCCGCAGTTTTACACCTACAACCACGTATTTGGTGGCGTCCTCGGCCCTATCTACGATGAGGACTTGGCCGTACGGCCCGGCCTTTTCGCCTTTCGCGGGTTGACGCTCCTGTGGGCAGGCGTCGCGTTCTTCATCGGGCAAAGATTGCGCGCCGAAGCGGGCGACAGCGTTGCCGGGAGGCGGGCCTCGTCCGCCGTCGCGCTGCTGGCAGGGCTGATTGGGCTCGTCTACTTTTTCTCCGCGCCGCTAGGCCTCAACACGCCGGCCTGGTATTCGCAGCGAAAGCTGAGTGCCGTCCATCGCACCGAACATTTCGACATATTCTACGATGCGGCCTCGGCGACTGCGGACGAGATCGCGTTCATCGGTCTCGATCACGAGTACCGCTATGCTCGGCTGGCAGAACAGCTGGGCGTGGCCCCGACAGTACGGATCGAAAGTTACCTGTACCCGGATGCTGAGACGAAGGCGAGGCTGACAGGCGCGCGATTCACCAACGTAGCGCCGGTGTGGTTGCCCACGCCCCAGTCGCACGTCCTGTTCGATGCCTATGCAGACGTGTTTCCGCACGAGTTGGTGCACGTTTTCTCGCGATCGTTCGGCCTGCCGGCCCTCAATGCCTCGCTCTCGGTGGGGCTGGTGGAGGGACTGGCAGTGGCCCTGGAGCCGCCCGATGGCCGCCCCACGCCGGATGAGCAGGTGATGGTGGCTCTCGCCGGACGAATCGGGCTCGGCGAAAGAGACGCCTCCCTGGCTGACGAAATCGCCGCCCGGTTGTCGCCTATTGGCTTCTGGTCGGGGCGTGGCGCTGTCTCGTACACCACGATGGGATCGTTCGTCAAGTATCTGCTTGCGGCCTACGGCGCCGAGCGGCTGAAGGCGGTCTATCCCCGCGCCAACTTCGAGGCGGTCTACGGCAAACCGGTAGAGGCGCTAGTGACCGAATGGGAGGGCTTCCTGGCGCAACGGACGGTGATCGACCGAGCGGCGGGGGCGCTGACGGCGAAGCGGTTCACGGCCCTCTCCCTCTTCGAAAAACCATGCCCCCACCACGTAGCGGCCTACCGTCGCCGTTACCAGGAGGGTTCGAAAGCGCTCGCGAGGGGGGATACGACCCGTGCCAAGGCACTTTTCGAGGCTTCGCTGGCGCGGCAGCCAGGATACGTCCCGGCTCTCGCGGCCTGGTCACAGGTGATGCTGGCGCAGGATCGGCCCGATGCCGTCCTCGCCCGCCTCGACACGATGCGGATTGTCTCGCCCGCGCTTTCGTTTCGCCGGGGCGATGCGCTTGCGATGCTGGGGCGAGCCGATGCGGCCAGGCTGCGCTATGAAGAGGCGCTTGCGGGCCTGCCCCCGTCCGCGCAGGAAGAACACGCCTGGACGGTGCTCCGTATTGCCCTTGCCGAAGACCCCGCACTTGTCCGAACCTTGGTCTCTTCTAAGACGCCGAGGGTGCAGGCAGAGCGGCTGGGAGCGGCACCGGGTTGGGCGGCCCAGATGATGCGGTCCCTGCAATTGGCGGCGGACGGGGCGTACGAACAGGCGGCCCGCGTGCTGCGTACAACGGCCCTCCCGGCCAACGTAGCGTTTTCTGAAGGACACAGGCGGCTCCTGGAATACCAACGCCTCGTTTGGCTGGCCTATTTCGAGTATCGAAGTGGAAATGCCGAAGAGGCTATCCGAAACGCAGAGCGGGTGGCGCAATTGTATCAGGAAGTCGGCGCACGCAACGCGGCAGCCTGGCTGCGTGATTATGCGCAAAAAGTAAGGTGGACGGTTGGCGCGTTGTAGCGGGCTTAATAATGCAGCACGCGCTCGCCAGCAGAGAGACATTCACGAGCGAGCAAAGGAGTGACCATGAAGAAGTGTCTGCGCCGTCCATCAGGGACGGGCCTATGCCTGGTCCTGGCACTGAGCCTCTGGGGCTGTGCCGGCGCTCAGGAGACCGCTGAGGACGGCGAAAGCCGGCGCGCATCGACCCAGGCCAACCGCGCGGCGGAAATCCAGGGCGACCTGAAGCTTGCGCCGACCAGCCAGGCCGTCCGAACCATCCAGCTCTATCCGACCCAGAGCGGCGAGGCCAACCTGCCTATCCTGCCCTTGCGAGGAGGGACCCTCACCCTCGAATTCGACCTGATGGAGCCTTCTGGGCGGCCTCTCTCCGCCTATTTCTACCACGCCGACCGCTCGTGGCGGCGCGACCTCAGCCCTTCGGAGTACCTCGAATCGTTCCAGCGGGACGACCTGCTCGATTACCAGCCGTCCATTGCCACAGAAATCCGCTACACGCACTACAACTACACTTTCCCAAACAACGACATCCGCTTCCTGCTGAGCGGCAATTACGTGCTGCGCATCACCGAGCAGGGGCGAGAGGACACGGTGCTTTTCGAAACGCCCTTTTTCATTACCGAGCAGGTGACGTCGCTGGAATTCGCCCTCGACAACATTATGCTGGGCGGCTCCCCCTACGCGTCCACGCAGCCCGTCGTGCGCTTCGCCCCGCCACGCGCCATCGAAGGCAACGTGTTCGATTTCAATGTCTGCTTCGTCCGCAACGGGGCGTTCAGCAGCGCTCGCTGCAGCGACCGGCCCACCCTCAACGAGCGGCCCAACCTGTTGTTTTATCTGGAGCCGGAACTGTCTTTCCGCCCGGAGATTGCCGATTATTTCCTCGACGTGAGCAACTTGCGGCTGGGCGGGCAGATTGAGCGGATCGATTACGAGGCGCGGCCCTACGAGGTCTTGCTGGAGCCGGATTATGCCCGCTTCGGGCCGAGCGGCCTGGCGCCCCTGCTCAACGGACGACCCGTCGTCGATGACGTGGTGCGAGATGTAGGGACGCCGGACCTCGAAGGAGAATACCTGAATGTGCTTTTCAGCTACGTGCCGCCCAACGAGTCGCCTCTCGGGGCCGACCTCCTCGTGACGGGCAGCTTCAACGGATGGCAGCAGGACCCGGCGAACAAGCTGTCGTGGGTGGCCGACGCGGGCCGCTACGAAGGGGAGGTGCTGATGAAACAGGGGCAGTATGAGTACCGCTACCTCTCGCGTGACCCCGGCCTGCGCCGTGCTCTGCAGGGCGCCCTTCCACGCAACGAAAACCTTTACACTGCTTTTGTCTATTTCTCCGATATTACCAAGCACACCGATCGGCTCCTCGCTGTCAACGGTCTGATTGCCCACTGATCGCGGCGGGTGCGGCTTCGGCGCTTTTTCATCGAAAGGGAAAACCTTTTGCGCTCCGGCGCCTAACAAATTGCCTAATCAATTAACCTGACGACCAGCGGCATGAAGACGTTCTATTCCTGTTTGGGCCTGCTTCTCAGCATCGTGCTTTTCACTGGCTGCGCGGCCTCTCAGGGCACTGCCACCACCGAGCGGGCTGCGACCGCGGCGGACACCACCAAGGCGAAGAAGAAAGACAAGTTCAAAAAGTACAGCGAGGTCGTCACGGACGAGACTGAGACGGATGAGGGCTTTTTTACGGTTCACCGCCTCGATGAGAAACTCTACTTCGAGATTCCCGATTCGCTCCTCGGCGAAGAAGTGCTGCTGGTGAGCCGTATCGCCCGCACCCACACCGACATCGGCTACGGCGGCGAGAAGGCCAACACGCAGGTGATCCGCTGGGAGCGGCAGGCCAACGACGTGCTGCTCCGCGTGGTCAGCTACCAGAGCGTCGCCAGCGAGGAGCATCCCATCTACGAGGCTGTCCGCAATGCCAACTTCGAACCCATCGTCGCCTCCTTCGATATCCTGGCGGTGAACGAGGATTCGTCCGCCGTCGTCATCGATGTGACGCCGCTTTTTACGAAAGACGTGGACCTGCTGGGCTTGCAGAAGGGCCGCCGCACACAGTACAAGGTGAAGCGGATGGACGAGGGCCGATCGTTTGTCAACTGGGCCAAGAGCTTCCCCAAAAACGTCGAAGTGCGCCACACGCTCACCTACGACGCCGACGAGCCGCCCACCAACGCGTCTACCAGCACCATCTCCCTTGAGATGAATCACTCGATGGTTGCCCTTCCAGAGGTTCCCATGCAGCCCCGCCTCTGCGACGAGCGCGTCGGTTACTTCGGCGTGAAGCGGATTGACTATGGGCTGGACACGCAGAAGGCGACCGAACGCTGCTTCATCACCCGGTGGCGTCTGGAGCCGAAAGACATGGCCGCCTTCGAGCGCGGCGAACTCGTCGAGCCGAAAAAGCCCATCGTGTACTATATCGACCCGGCCACCCCCGAAAAGTGGCGGCCCTACTTGAAGCAAGGCGTCGCAGACTGGCAGGTGGCGTTCGAGGCAGCCGGCTTCAAGAACGCCATCCTCGCCAAGGACCCGCCGACGCCTGAAGAGGACCCCGAATTCAGTCCCGAGGACGCGCGCTACTCGGTCATCCGCTATTTTCCCTCGGACGTGCAAAACGCCTACGGCCCGCACGTCAATGACCCGCGCTCGGGCGAGATCCTGGAGAGCGACATCGGTTGGTTTCACAATGTGATGAACTTGCTGCGCAACTGGTATTTCATCCAGACGGCCGCCGCCAACCCCGAAGCGCGCCGCGTGCAGTTCGACGATGCAGTGATGGGGGAACTGGTCCGGTTCGTTTCGGCGCACGAGGTGGGGCACACACTAGGCCTGCCGCACAACTGGGGCAGCAGCGTCGCCTACCCGGTCGATTCACTCCGCTCGCCGACTTTCACCGCCACGCACGGCACGGCGCCCTCCATCATGGATTATGCCCGCTTCAACTACGTGGCGCAGCCCGGCGACCAGGTGCAAAACTTCCTCCCGCGTATCGGTGAGTACGACAAATGGGTCATCGAGTGGGGTTACAAGCCCGTCCCCGAGGCCAGCACACCCGACGAAGAGGAGGCCATCCTCGACGAATGGATCCGCGAGCGCGCCGACGACCCGCATTTCTATTATGGCCGGCAGACGTTTACTAAGATCGACCCGCGCTCGCAGAACGAGGACCTGGGCGACGATCCGATTGCAGCGAGCGAGCTGGGCATGGCCAACCTGAAGCGGCTCGTTCCTCGGCTCCTCGAATGGACCTACCGCGAGGGAGAGAATTACGACGAGCTGGACGAACTGTACGGGCAGGTCGTCGGCCAGTGGAACCGGTACCTCGGCCACGTCGCCCGCAACGTCGGCGGTGTCTACGAGACGTACAAGACGTACGACCAGAATGGCCTGGTCTACGAACTCGTGCCCGAGGCCCGGCAGCGCGCGGCGATGGCGTTCCTCGACGCCGCCGCCTTCGAAACGCCCGACTGGCTGATGGACGAAGACATCCTCCGCCGCATTGAGCACGCAGGCGCCCTCGAACGCATCCGCGCAACCCAAGTAGGTATCATCGACATCCTCCTCGATCCGCAGCGGCTGGCCCGTTTGATCGAGGCCGAGGCCCGCGTGGGTGCCGACGCTTACACGCCATCGGAGATGCTCGCCGACCTGCGAAGCAGCGTTTGGAGCGAGTTGCAGCGCGGAACGGCTATCGATCCGTTCCGGCGTAACCTCCAGCGCGGGTACCTGGAGGAACTGGCGGGCCTGATGACCGAGGAGGTCAGCGAGCCGCCCCAGGAGTTTGCGCAGTTCTTCGGCTTTACACCCGTGGATGTCAGCCAGTCCGATATC
>JAHEMB010000069.1 GCA_024643915.1 Rhodothermaceae bacterium
CAAAGTAAAGAATTCTTACGTGCGTTCGTTCGAGATTCGTGTTGAACGCAGTGGCGCAATGAGCGCAGAGGGCGCGGAGAAGGAGATAAAAATCGTGTTGAAGCCCATCACCCGCGCCCACCCTTCGATGCTGGGAATGATCGCTGCCTTGCCCCCCACCGTCGTCTCTTCCTCGACGCGCCCGTGAAAGAGGCTGCCGATGATGCTCTCGTGAACGAAGGAGGCGCCCACATCCAGCTTTCCCTGCGACGACCACTGCGCCATACGCGCTGACGTGCCCGTGCCGCAGGGCGAACGGTCGATGGCCTTCTCTCCGTAGAAAACAGCGTTGCGGGCGTGCGCTTCGGATCGGGTGGGAGCGCCCGTCCAGAGCACATGGCTGAGACCGCGGATGGTTGGGTTTTCGGGGTGGACGAACGTGTAGTGCTCGTTGAGACGCTGCCGCAGGACCGGGCTCCACCGAATGAGGTCGGCCGCCGTGTGCTCGGCCAGGTCGCAGTATTTCGGCTGCGGATCAACGATGGCGTAGAAATTCCCGCCGTAGGCCACGTCCATCGTCAGCCGCCCCAGATCGGGGCAGTCTACTTCGAGGTTTTCGGCTTCCAGAAATGCCGGCACGTTGACCAGGCGGACGGCTTTGACGCGCCCGTTCTCCTGTTGGTAGCTCGCCTCCACCCTTCCCGCCGGGGTATCGAGAGCGAGGCGGCCCGGCGTGCGGGGCGTTACCAGGCCGTGCTCGATCATCACGGTGACGGTGCCGATGGTGCCGTGCCCACACATCGGCAGGCAGCCGCTCGTCTCGATAAAGAGGATGGCCACGTCGCAGTCGTCGCGGGTGGGCGGATAGAGGATGGCGCCGGACATCAGGTCGTGCCCGCGCGGCTCGAACATGAGGCCGGTGCGGATCCAGTCGTACTCGGCGAGGAAGTGCTGCCGCCGGGCGCTCATGGTTTCGCCTTCCAGCCGCGGCCCGCCTCCCGTTACAACGCGCACGGGATTGCCGCCCGTATGCGCGTCGATGCAGAAAAAGGTATGGCGCATTCTTTTACTCGGGTGGACGTTTGGCGGTATGAACGTGTGGACGAGCATATTTGCGCTGTTCGTTCATACGTCCACACGTTCGCACGTCCCTATATCACTCGCGGGAAAAGGCGCCGTCCACCAGCCGCAGGATGCCGCGCGGGTTGCCGTTGCGGAGTTCGAGCGGGAGGGCGTCTTGGGGAAAATCCTGGTAGCAGACGGGCCGGGCGAAACGCTGGATGGCGGCGGTGCCCACCGAGGTCGTCCGCACGTCGGTCGTCGCCGGGTAGGGCCCGCCGTGGTGCATCGACGGGCACACCTCCACGCCCGTCGGGAAGCCGTTGAAGATGAGGCGGCCCACCTTGTTTTCGAGGATACGGACGAGCCCGGCGTACGCGCGCAAATCGTCCTCTGTGCCGTGAAGTGTGGCCGTGAGGTTGCCTTCCAGGTTGCGCGCCGCCTCTTCCAGTTCCTCCGCCGAGCCGCACCGCACGAGGAGCGAGGCCGGGCCGAAGACCTCTTCGTGCAGATGGGGCTGCTGCGCAAAGGTGGCAGCGTTGGTGGCGAAGACGGCGGCGCGGGCCGGGGTGGCCGTCGCCCCATCGCCGCCCGTGCCGACGACCTCGACGCCTGCCGTCTCGCGCCAGTACCGCAGGTTTTTCTCATAGCTCTTCCGAATCCCGGCGTGTAAAAGGGTGAAAGCAGGCGTAGCATTCACGGCGGCACCCACCTCCTCGGCGAACTGCCGGAGCGCCTCGCCATCCGGCCCGAAGACGAGGCCGGGGTTCGTACAGAACTGCCCCCCTCCCAGCGTCACCGACTGCACGTAGCCTTCGACGAGCTGTGCCCGCCTTGCTTCGAGGGCGCCCGGCAGGAGAAAAACGGGGTTGACGCTGCCCATCTCCGCATAAACCGGGATCGGGTTGGGCCGGGCCGCCGCGACATCGAAAAGGTCGCGGCCCGCGCGGAGCGAGCCGGTGAAACCCACAGCACGCGTAAAGGGGTGGCGGACGAGGCCGAGACTGACCTCGGGTGAGGCGGCGTGCAGGAGGGAAAACGTGCCCGGATGAAAGCTCGCCGCTGCCACCGCCCGCGTGACCGCCGCTGCCACCAGTTCCGACGTGCCGGGATGCGCCGGGTGCGCCTTACACACCACCGGGCAGCCAGCCGCGAGCGCCGAGGCCGTGTCGCCCCCGGCCACGGAGAACGCGAGGGGGAAGTTGCTCGCGCCGAAGACAGCGACCGGGCCGAGGGGGATGAGCATCCGCCGGAGGTCGGGCTTGGGAAGCGGCTGCCGGTCAGGGTCGGCGCGGTCGATGCGGGCTTCCACCCACGAGCCGTCGCGGACAACGTGGGCGAAGAGGCGAAGTTGGTTCGTCGTCCGCCCCCGCTCGCCAAGCACCCGGCCCTCGGGCAGGGCCGTCTCGGCCATTACCCTTGCTATGAGTTCATCGCCCAGCGCCTCAATCTCGTCGGCGATGCGATCGAGGAGCCCTGCGCGGTCCTCGGCGGCGCGCTGCCGGTCAGCGTGGAAGGCCTCGTCAGCCGCCCGCAGCGCCCGGTCGATCTCGTCCGACGTCGCTTCGTGGAAAGCAGGATCGAGTGCCTCACCCGTCGCCGGATTCGTCGCGTGGAGGAGGGCTTCTCCATCCCCCGAGCGCTCGCCTGCGATGACGTTTTTTCCGTGCAAGGTCATGATTCTTTGTGGTTGGCACGCAGCTTTCAGCGTCCTTTTCTTCAGGCTGATCGCTGAACGCTGAACGCTGAAGGTTGACAGCTTCTTCAATCCAGTTCCAGGATCTCCCGTGTGAACTCTACGAGGTAGTTAAGGAGGGCGTCGGCAGCGCATTCGGCTGCCGTCGGCTCCCCGTCGGCGACGGCCTCCAGCAAGGCTACGTGGAGGGCGACGGAGGCGGTCAGGTCGCCCTCGTGGCGGTACTGGCACCAGAAGCGGCGGCAGTGCGCGTGAAGCGGCGCCGCGGCCCGCGTAGCGAACGGATTGTGGGCGGCGGCCTCTATCAGTTCATCGCCCACGCGGTCGGCGCGGAGGAAGGCGTGGAGGTCGGCGGTAGCCTGCTGCATGACAACGGCGCAGGTGTGGAGCGCCTCGCGTTGTACCAGCGTCGCCCGTTTGGCGGCGCGGGCGGCAATGAGCCGGTCCAGTACCCGACGTGTCTCCAAGAGGGCGAGGAAATCCAGCAAATTGATGCCCGCCACCCGCATGCCCCGGCGCGGCAGGGTCGTGACGAGCCGGTCGGCGGCGAGGCGTTGGAGCGCTTCCCGCAAGGGCGTCCGCCCGATGCCGATACGCTCGCTCAACTCCCCTTCGGAGAAGATCGCGCCTGGCGGCAAGGCGAGGGTGACAATCATCTCCTCGACCACGTCGTACGCCTGCTCCGCGAGGGTCGGGGCGCCGTTGCCCATATCGCCCCTCCTTATGGTTGCTCTGAGGGGAAATCGTAGGGAAAAGACAACGGCCTTGGCGCGTCTTCTTCATCCTGCACATCACGCGCTGCCATCATCGTCCCTTCCGACTCCTCCGTTGATGCCAGCACCGGCAGCCTGGGACGGGCCGCAAGCGCCGCTTCGATGATATTTTCAACGCGCTCGCGCTCGGCGCCTTCGAGCGGCAGGCGAGGCGGTCGCACGAACTCATTGCCCAACCCTACCATCGCCTCGGCCAACTTAATGTTTTGCACCAGCTTCGTCGAGACGTCGAGGTGCAAGAGGGGCGCGAACCAGCGATACAGGGCGCGGGCCTCCTCCAGCCGCCCGGCTTTCGCCAGCTCGTAGATGGCGACCGTCTCCTCGGGAAACGCGCAGACAAGGCCGGCCAGCCACCCCGCCGCGCCCATCACCAGGGCTTCGAGGGCGAGGTCGTCTACCCCGCAGAAAATCTGGTAGCGGTCGCCCGTCAGGTTCCACAGGTCCGTGATGCGCCGCACGTCGCCCGAAGACTCCTTGATGGCGACGATCGTCGACTCGTCCGCCAGCTCGGCGAACATCTCGGGCGTCACGTCCACCCCGTAGGAGAGCGGGTTGTTGTAGATCATCAAGGGCCGGTCCGTGGCGCCGGCAACGGTGCGCAGGTAGCGGAGCGTCTCACGCCGGTCGCTCAGGTAAAGCATCGGCGGGAGGAGCATGAAGCCATCGGCGCCCGCCGCCGCGCCGCGTTCGACGAACCGGCAGGCGTCCCGTGTAGCGCCCTCGGCCACCCCGCAGAGCACCGGCACGCGTCCCGCGCTCACCTCCACCCCCACCCGCAACACCGCCAGCTTCTCCTCGGTCGAAAGCGAACTGCTTTCGCCCAGGGACCCGCCCACGACGAGCCCGTGCACCCCCGCGCTGATCTGGGCGCGGAAATGCCGCCGCATCGCATCGTGATCGAGTTGGTGATCTTCGGCGAACTTGGTGGTGACGGCGGGAAAAACCCCGCTCCAGCGTGCTTCCATGGTTGCTCGACTTGGCCTGACCAGATGAAATTTCAGCAGAAGTACGCACGCAAAATATGCCTCTGATATATTACGCGCATCGTCGCCCCCCGCGTCCCCGTGAATTTCACCAAATCGCCATGGAGAAGAGCCATCCAGCACCATATCCGTTGGATTTGATCATGTATGGACGTGAGAAGGTGTGGACGTGTGGACGAAGGGTTCAAACCAAGGATCGTCCACACGTTCAATCGTCCATACGTCCACACCCGCGCGGGGCGAAGTGGCCTGCCGGGAAATACCGCCTCAGCGAAACAATGCTCGTCCTACTGCTCCTCGCCGCCTTTGGCCTGCCCGGCGTGGCGTGGGGGCAGGATGCTGCTACGAGCCTGCACGCCCTGCTGGAGGAAGCGTGGGCCTACCGCCTCCAGGAGGACCCGCTCTACGCGACCTACGTCGGCGAGCACGCCTATGACGCCCTCCTTCCCTCGGTGACGGCTGCGGACCAGGAGCGCCGCGCCGAAACCTGGCGGGCTTTCCTCGAACGGCTGCAGGCCATCGACCGGGGTGCGCTCGGGCTCGAAGACCAGATCAGCCACGCCATTTTCGAGACGCAACTCGAGGGCTCCCTCGCCGGGGTCGCATACGGCGCGTACCGCATCCCCCTCACGTCGGACGGCGGCTTCCACATCGGCTTCACCTGGGTGCCCGACCAGATGCCGTTCGCCACGGTGGGCGACTACGAAAACTACCTCGCCCGGCTGCGCGCCTGGCCGGGCTACGTGCAGCAGCACATCGACCTCATGCGGGAAGGCATGGAGACGGGCATGACGATGCCGCGCCCGCCCCTCGAAGGCTACGAGGTCACGGTAGCCTCCCACGTCGTCGAGGCGCCCGACGCGAGCCTCTTCTTCGCGCCTTTCGACGCCTTCCCCAGCAGCCTGCCCGAAAACGAAAAAGTTCGGTTGCGCGAGGAAGGGGGAAAGGTCATCATGGAGTATCTGGTGCCGGGCTACCGGGCATTCCTGGACTTCATGGTGAATGAGTACTTCCCCGCCGCCCGCACCAGCACCGGCGCCCGCGACCTGCCCAGCGGGGAAGCATACTACGCACACCTCGTCCGCCACTTCACCACCCTCGACATCTCACCCGAAGCCGTCCATGAGATCGGCCTGAGCGAGGTCGCACGTATCCGGGCCGAGATGCAGGTCGTCATCGAAGAGGTGAGCTTTGAGGGCAGCTTCGGGGACTTCCTGACGTTCCTCCGCACCGATCCGCAGTTTTACGCGACCACGCCGGAGGCATATCTGCAAGAGGCGGCGTGGATCGCCAAGCGGATGGACGGGCAGCTTCCCAAGCTCTTCAAGACGCTCCCCCGCCTGCCTTACGGCCTGGCACCTGTGCCCGATCACCTTGCCCCGAAGTACACAGGCGGGCGCTACATCGAGCCGGCTGCGGGCGGGCGCGAGGCGGGCTGGTACTGGCTCAACACGTACAAGCTGGAGAGCCGCCCGCGCTATATCCTCGAAGCCCTCACCTTCCACGAAGCCGTGCCGGGCCATCACTTGCAGATCGCCCTGGCGCAGGAGTTGGACCACCTCCCCCCCTTCCGCCGCGCCCTCTCCCTGACGGCCTATGAAGAGGGGTGGGGCCTGTACGCCGAGTGGCTGGGACAGGAGGCCGGCTTCTACCGGGATCCCTACAGCCGCTTCGGGCGCCTCACGTACGAGATGTGGCGGGCCTGCCGGCTCGTCGTCGATACCGGCCTGCACGCCTTCGGGTGGACGCGGCAGCAGGCCATCAATTACCTCGCTTCTCACACGGCCCTCTCGCTCCACGAGGTCACGACCGAGATCGACCGCTACATCTCGTGGCCGGGGCAGGCGCTCGGCTACAAGATGGGCGAGCTGACCATCCGCCGCCTCCGGGAAGAAGCCGAAGCCGCCCTCGGCGAGCGGTTCGACGTGCGCGATTTCCACGACGTGATTCTGCTCCACGGCGAGGTGCCCCTGACGGTGATGGAAGACCTGGTGCGGCGCTACATCGCCGAGACGCTGGCGGGCGAGTGATTTCAAATCCCGTGGATTTAAAATCGCATGAACGTGTGGGAGTGTGGACGTATGGAGGATGGCGATGGGCGATGAGCGATAGACGAGGAGGCACGATGAACCTCGCCCGATCTGAGCAAGCTGCTCTTTATCATCCATCGTCGATGGTCCATCGTCGGCGAGCAAAGCGAGCCCTTTCCTAGCGCGTATGGGTTACGTCTACATCCTCCTGGCTGCTGCCTGCTGGGCGCTCATCGGGCCGGTCTCCCGCTTTGCCTTCGCCGAGGGCGTGGGGCCGCTGGAGGTGGCTTTCTGGCGGGCCGCGTTCGGCAGCGTGCTTTTTGGGCTGCACACCGTCCTCACGCGGGCGCCGCGTGTGGCGCGGTCGGACTGGCCGGCGATGGCGCTCTTCGGCCTCCTGGGCGTGTCACTTTTCTACAGCGCGTACCTGCTGGCGGTGGAAGAAGGCGGGGCGGCATTATCGGCGGTGCTGCTCTACACG
Organism: Rhodothermaceae bacterium; assembly: GCA_024643915.1. GTDB lineage: Bacteria > Bacteroidota > Rhodothermia > Rhodothermales > JAHEMB01 > JAHEMB01. The sequence continues at coordinate 7,002 of JAHEMB010000069.1, forward strand.
GCGCCCGCGTGGGTGGCGGGGATGAGCGCCCTCTGGCTGAGCGAGCGCATGACGGCGCGCAAGCTGGCAGCGGTGGGGCTGACCATCGCTGGCGTGGCGGTCATCGCCCTGGGCGGGGGCGGCGCGGTGCGGTTTTCCGTTGCCGCCCTGGCATGGGGGCTCGTCGCGGGGTGGTGCTATGCGCTCTACTATCCGTTCGGCAAGCGCTATTTTGCCCGGTATGCACCGGCGGGCGTGTATGCCCTCGCCCTCCCGGTAGGCGCGCTCGGACTGCTGCCGTTCGTCGCGTTTGCGACGAAGAGCCTCGTGGCGTGGGCCGCTATCGGCTGGCTCAGCGTGTTCTCGACCTACCTTGCCTATCTTTTCTATGGCCTCGGCTTGCAACGCCTCGAAGCCACCCGCGCCAGCATCATTGCCACACTCGAACCGGTCATCGCGGCGGGCGTGGCCTACCTGTGGTGGGACGAGCGCTTCGGGCTTTGGGGCTATGCGGGCGCCGTCCTCATCCTGGCCGGCGTCCTCCTTGCCGTCACCGGTCGGCGGCGAGGGCCGGACGACGAACAACCGATCACGGACGGGGAACGAATTGCTCATGACCAAGGCTATGCTTGACTTTTCGGCAGCGCTCGGGTGGGAGCCTCGCGATGGATGGGAGACCATCACGACCATCGACGCGCACACGGAGGGAGAGCCGCTGCGGGTGATCCTTGCCGGCTACCCGTCGCTCGAAGGCGCGGACATCCTGGCGCGGCGGCGCTTTGCGAAAACGCACCTCGACCGGCTGCGCACGGCGCTCATGTGGGAGCCGCGCGGTCACGCCGACATGTACGGCTGCCTGCTCACACCACCCGTTTCCCCGAAGGCCGACTTCGGCGTGCTGTTCCTCCACAACGAGGGCTACTCGACGATGTGCGGCCACGGCATCATCGCCGTGACGAAGGTGGTGCTGGAGTCGGGGATGCTGCCGATGCAGGCGCCCGTCACCCCTCTCGGCATCGACACGCCGGCAGGGCTGGTGACGGCGTTCGCGCACGTGGAGGATGGCGTGGTGGAGCGCGTCGCCTTTCGCAACGTGCCCTCTTTCGTGGCCGAGCTGGACGCTGAGGTGGCGGTGCCGGGCCTGGGGCGCGTGCGCTACGACCTCGCTTTCGGCGGCGCCTTCTATGCGTTCGTGCAGGCCGAGGACGTGGGGTTGACCTGCACGCCCGATGATTTCGGCGCGCTCATCGAAAAGGGCCGGGCGATCAAGCACGCGGTGATGGAAAGCAGGATCATCGCGCATCCCTTCGACGACGACCTGGGCTTTCTCTACGGCACCATCTTCATTGGTCCAGCGGAGGACCCGGCGGCGCACAGCCGCAACGTCTGCGTGTTTGCCGAGGGCGAGGTGGACCGCAGCCCGACGGGCACGGGCGTCAGCGCCCGCGCCGCGATCCATTTTGCGCGCGGCGAGATCGGCGTCGGCGAACCGCTGATCATCGAAAGCATCCTCGGCAGCCGCTTCCGCGTCCAAGTGGCCGAGGAGACGACGTTCGGCCAGCATCAGGCCGTCGTGCCTGAAGTCGAGGGCCGCGCCTACCTCACGGGCCGCCACACGTTTTTCCTCGACCCCGCCGACCCGCTGCGCGACGGGTTTATCCTTCGCTGAATGGAGCACCTTTTTCGCTCTTCCGCTTTCTCCCCTCCTCGCATGTCCGACCTCACCCTGCGCTTGATCACCGGAGACCATGTGCAGGCGCTGTTGCCCATGCCGCGCGCCATCGCGTTGATGCGCGAGGCGTTCGCACAGCTCTCGGCGGGGCGGGCCGAGGTGCCGGTGCGGACGGGCGTGGAGGCGCCGGAGACGGGTTGCCGCACCCTCGTCATGCCCAGCTACCTGCCGGACCAGCGCCAGGTCGGGCTGAAGGTGGTGACGGTGCAGGAGCAGAACGCTGCGCGCAGCCTGCCGACCATCCACGGTCTGATGCTCGTCCTCGATGCCGAGACGGGCCGCCCGGTGGCCCTCCTGGATGCCGAGGCGCTGACAGCGATCCGCACCGGCGCTGCCTCCGGCCTGGCCACCGACCTGCTGGCCCGCCCCGACGCCCGTGTGGCAGCGATCTTCGGCGCGGGGGCGCAGGCGCGGACGCAGCTCGAAGCCGTCTGCGCCGTCCGCCCCATCGAGCGTGCCCTCGTTTTCAGCAGGACGCGGGAGAAAGCCGAGCGGCTTGCCGCTGAGATGGCAGCCCGGCTCGGCCTCGAAGTACGGGCCGTTGACGCGCCCGAGGCGTTGCGTGAGGCCGATGTGATCTGCACCGCCACCACCGCCGTCACCCCGGTTTTCTCCGCCGATAACGTGAAGCCGGGGGCGCACCTCAACGGCATCGGCGCGTACCGGCCCGACATGGCCGAGATCCCCGCCGACCTCCTCCTGCGGGCCAGGGTTGTGGTCGATCACCGCGCTTCCTGCCTCGAAGAAGCGGGCGACCTGCTCCAGCCCCTTGAAGCCGGCCTCTTCACCGAGGAGCAGATCTACGCCGAGATCGGCGAGCTGGTGTTGGGGAGAAAGCCGGGGCGCACGTCGGCGGAGGAGATCACGGTGTTCAAGTCGGTCGGCAACGCGGTGCAGGACCTGGCGGCGGCGGGCTTCGTCGTGGCAGAAGCCGAGCGACTGGGGCTGGGCACCGAGGCGACACTCTAAAGGCAACTACCTGCAATCGCATGAAGCGCGCCCTTCCGATAGCCGCCGTCTTGTGCAGCGCGACGGCGCTGTTCCTCACGCTGTGGATCCTCGTGCCGGCGCCGCTGCCGGTCCTGTGGCTCGTCGCGGTGGTAGCCAGCGAATGGAGCCTCTACCTGGGCCTCCTCGCGCTTGCCGGGGTGCTGCTCGGCCTCCTCGCCCTCCGGCGGAAGTGGACCCGGTCTGGAAGCATTGCGGTGGGCGCCGGGGGCCTGGCCCTCGCCCTGGCGGCCTACCCGACGATTGCGATCCTGCCCGTCGCCAAGTCAGAGGCCGTGGACCTTTCGCTGAGGCGCTACTGCTGCGCGTTTTCTGAGCCGGCCACCCCGACGGTGCAAACGGTGGACTATGCCCAGGTGGACGGGCAGACGTTGCAACTGGACGTCTATCTTCCCCCGCCTGCCGCCACGGCGCGCCCGGCGATGGTCGTGGTGCATGGCGGCTCGTGGGATGGGGGGCAACGCAGCGATTTCCCGCAATGGAACGCGTGGCTCACCGCGCAGGGCTTC
>JAHEMB010000749.1 GCA_024643915.1 Rhodothermaceae bacterium
CGCGGGTGGTCACGGACATCATTGAGCACGGAGAGGTGCAGCGCGGCTTCCTGGGCGTGACCATTCAGGAGGTCGATGCCCGCGCGGCGCGGCGCCTGGGCCTGGGGCAGATCCAGGGCGTCTTCCTCGAAAACGTGCGCCGCGACGGCGCCGCCTACCGCGCCGGCCTCCGCAAAGGCGACGTGGTCCTTTCCATCCAGGGACACGGAGTCAACGCGCCGAACGAATTGCAGAGCGCCGTGGCCCGCTTCCGTCCGGGGGAGGACCTGGACGTGGAAGTGTGGCGCCGTGGCAGCCGTCGCCACTTCGCCGTCCAACTGATGGGGCGCGACGACCCGGCCTACCGCGAGTGGTTCAGCGAACTGCGCCGCGACCCGGCCCCGCCTGCCCCTGAAGTGCTCCCCGAAGCGCCGGAACTGGGTGTTTTTGAACTGGAAGAGTGGGGGCTGGGCGTGCGCGCCCTCAACAGGAGCGAGCGCGATGCTTTTGAAGTTGAAGGGGGCGTGTACGTGGCTTACGTCGAGAATGGCAGCCTCGCCTCGCGGGCCGGGCTGCCGCGCGATGTGGTGATGACGCACGTCGGCAGCCGCGTGGTCGATTCGGTGGAGGATGCCCTCGCGGCCCTCGCGCGCGCCGCCGAAGTGGAGGACGCGGTGCTGCTCCGCATCCGCCGCCGGGACGGCCTCGCCGCCTTCTACGAGATCGAAGTGCTGGAGGCCCAGTAGGCGCCTTTGCCAACAAAGCAACCCAAGGGTCGGATCGGCGCTGCCGGGACGGCCCTTTTTGGTGCTTCGTGCTTCGTATTTTGCGCTTCGGGGCGCCAGCCTGCAACCACAGGCTCAAGTACGAAGAACAACAGCGAGTCGAAGGCAAGCATCCGAAGAACGTAGAACTATGATTCGATATTTGACGGCGGGGGAGTCGCACGGAGAGGCGCTCGTAGGCGTGGTTGAGGGCGTTCCGGCGGGCGTCTCGCTGCATCCCGCCGACATCGACAAGCATTTGGCGCGGCGCTGGCTGGGCTACGGACGCGGTGGCCGGTCGAAGTTTGAGAAAGACAAGATCCACGTTTACAGCGGCGTTCGCTTCTCCCGCACGATGGGCAGCCCCATCGCCCTCCGGCTGGACAATGCGGCCTATCAAAAGGACCGCTCAGGCTGGCCCGAGGTGATGGCCGTGGAGGGCGCGGGCGAGGGCGTGGAGAAGGTGACCCTCCCCCGGCCCGGCCACGCCGACCTGGTCGGCACACAAAAATACGGGTTCGATGACATCCGCCCCGTCATCGAGCGGTCGAGTGCCCGCGAGACGGCGATGCGGGTGGCCTGCTGCTCCATCGCACGCCAGTTTTTGAAGCAGCTCGGCATTGAGATCGGCAGCCATGTCGTCCGGCTCGGCGAGGTGGGCTACGCGCGGGCGGCGGACTGGCGCGAGCGGGTGGAGGCGCTCCTCGTGGACGGCGCCGAGGCGCTCTATCGTGCTGCCGACGAGAGCGAACTGCGGATGCTGGACGACGACCTGACGGCGCGCGGCATCGAACATATCAAAGCAGCGAAAGAGGCGGGCGATTCGCTCGGCGGCGTGTACGAGGTGGTGGCGACGGGCGTGCCGCCGGGGCTGGGCTCCTACGTCCAGTGGGACCGCCGCCTCGACGGGCTGCTCGGGCAGGCCATCCTCTCCATCCAGGCGCAGAAAGCCGTGGAGGTGGGCGATGGCGTGGAGGCCGCTGCCCGGCCCGGCTCCCTCGTCCATGATCCCATCGTGCGCGAAGACGGGCGGTATCGGCGTCAGAGCAACAACGCGGGTGGGGTGGAGGGCGGCATGTCGAACGGGATGCCCATCGTCGTGCGCGGTTACATGAAACCCATCCCCACGCTCATCAAGCCCCTCGGCACGGTCGATCTGGCGACCGGCGAGGCCCAGCCGACGCGCTACGAGCGCAGCGACGTGACGAGTGTGCCCGCTGCCTCCACCGTGGCCGAGGCCACCGTCGCCCTCGTTCTCGCCAATGCCTTCCTCGAAAAGTACGGCGGCGACAGCTTTAAAGAGATCCGCGAGCGGTACGAGGCGGAGCGTTAACGAAGGGCAAGGACATGAGGTGCGAACAGGCGCTTCGACTACCATTCGTCCTCCTTGAGCCGCTTCGTCATCAGGAAGCGGTCGTGCTCCGCAAAGCCGTTGCGCCGGTAGAGCGCGAGCGCCTTTTTCCGGTGGCGTTCCACCTCCAGATGAAGCGCCTGCACGCCGTGCTCCCGGCAATATGCCTCGGCGAGCGCCAGCGCCTCACGTCCGAGCCCCCGGTCCCGACTTTCCTCCGCGATGTAGAGTTCGTCAAGGAACGCATCGCGGCCCCGGTATTCGAGGCTGAAGCCGAGCGTGACGGCAAGGTAACCCACGACGCCGTGCTCTTCCACAGCGACCCAGAGGCCGCCCAGGTGCTCGTTCTGGAGAAGTCTTAAGGCAGCCTGCCGGGCTTCCGCCTCGGCGAAGGGATACCCGTCCTCCGCGTAATACAGCCGCATCAGTTCGAGGACGGCGGCGATATCTCGCTCCGTGGCGGGTCTAAATCTTTCCATGATCAGGCCGTTCGAGCACCATT
>JAHEMB010000750.1 GCA_024643915.1 Rhodothermaceae bacterium
GTGAAGGAATCGAAGCCGAGCTGCCGCACGTCGAGGAGTTGTGACCAGCCGCCGGCAGCAGAGACGACGGGCCAGTCGCGCAATTGCGCGTTCACCACGTCGCGCCGGTGTTGCCAGGTGGCGAGGCATCGCTGGAAAGCCTCCTCTGGTTCTGCGAGTGCCGCCACCGCCCCGGCCTGCGCAATGCCGGTCGGCGTGACGACGTTGTAGATGTGCACGCGCGCCACATCGTTTACGAGTTCCTGCGGCCCGGCCACCCACCCGACCCGCCACCCGATCATCCGGTACTCTTTGGAAACGGAGCCGACGACGAGTGTGCGCCCGGCCATCCCAGGCAGGCGGCACGGATGCAGCACCGCCTGCCCGTCAAAGACGATGCGTTCCATCGCTGCGTTGTAGATTAGCCACAGGTCGTGCTGCGCGCACAGGTCGGCCACGGCCCGCCATTCTTCTTCATGGAACAACGCGCCCGAGGGCATGGAGGGGTTCATCAGAAAAACGACGCGGGTGCGCAGTGTGACGGCGGCGCGGAGGGCCTCCAGGTCGAGCCGCCACACGCCGTTCCGAAGCACGAACGGGACGAGGCGTGGCACGGCCCCGGCGAGGCGCACGCGGTAGATCATGCCGGCGTAGGTCGGGTCGGTCAGCAGCACCTCGTCGCCGGGGTCGGTCGTCGCCAGGAGCGCGTCGAACATCCCCTCGGTGCCCCCGGCGGTGATGACGACCTGGGAAGCATCATAGGCGTGCCCCGTTGTCTGCCGCAGCCGGTTCGCCACGGCCTCGCGCAAGGCCGTCTGGCCGATGAACGGGAGGTAGCTGTTGTCCTCGTCCCGCCCGATGGCTTCTCGGGTGGCCTGTACGGCGGCAGGTGGGGGCGCCAGGTCCGTGTCGAGGTTTTCCAGGCGCAGCACCTCGGGATCCCCCTCTGCCGCCGCCGCCACCTTGTCGATGGCAAAACCAGGAATACCGCGCAGCCGCTCTACCGACATGGGGTTTCGCGTTTTGGGTTTCAGGTTTTGAGCTTCAGACTTCGGGCTTCTGGTTTCGGATTTCGCTGCCTCAGGATCAGGAAAGACCGAAGTTTGCCTTCAGCGTTTGCGCAGCTTGGCCTTCAGCGTGGCGCGGTCGAGTCCCGGCGGCAGGCCCTGCGGGAAGCGGGCGTGGGGGCGGAAATAGCTCCAGCTTTTCTGGGGGAAATGCACCAGATGCCTTCGCGATTGTGCCGCCGTGGCGCCCCCACCGCCGACGAACCAGGTCGGGAAAGAGAGCAAGAGAAACCAGCCGTGGGAGGCCGTGGAGAGGGTACCGAGCATGGTCCACGTCGCCATCGCGCCCCATTCCGAGTCGTAGGGTGCCAGCCGGGCCGCTAGGATGTCGGCTATCCCGATAGCCTGGAGGCCGATGGAAGCGTCGAGAGAAAGGACGAAAACCGTGTCGGCCTCAACAGCGATTAACTCGCCGCGCGCCGTGGAGTCTGCTCCCAGAGGAGTGACCTCGACCTCGATCCAGCCGCCGAACGTCGATTGGGGCACGTCGGGCGGGGAAGGCAACCACTCGCTCGGCGCCGAAGTGCTCACGCAGCCGGTGCAGGCCAGCAGGACCAGCACCAACGGAAGGGACACATGAAGCGCTTGCCCCGGACCTGACGCAGGGCGTAGGCGGAAGGAAGCGGTCTTGCGATGAAGCTTCGTCCACACGTTCATCCGTCCCAACGTCCACACGTTACCGGGCATAGCGGCTCCTCCAGAAGGCGTCCTCCATGTTTGGCTCCACCGCTTTGAACGCCGGGGCTAGTTCGCGGAGCATCTGCTGTGGGGCGAAAAGCATCCGGGCGAGGCGCTGGGGGTCCTCCTCGGCCAGCCACTCCTGCCGGATCCACTCGAGGTAGTAGCCCCGGCTTTCGAGGAACAGGTCGTAACCGTCGAAGCCCTCGTCGAGGCGGTATTCGAGCGTGTACGTATCGCCGGGCATCGTCGTGAGGGTGCGGGTCGAGTCGAGCAGAAGGGCGAGGGCTTCTGCATCGAAGGTGCCCTTCTGATAGACCGCGGCGGGGCGAAGGCGGCGCGGCTGCACAGGGGGACCCAGTTCGGCGAGCGCGGCATGGTCGATCCGCCAGGCGCCGCGTGTGAGGTGCAGCCGGATCACTTGTTGGCCGGCGGGGAGAGTAGGGAGGGCGATCAGGTGGACGTCGGTGGCGAGGGGGCCGTGCTCGCGGATGCTGCCGGCGGTGATCCACCTTCCCGAGGCCTCCTGCACCTGCACCTCGATGCCTCCGATGAGACGGGACGGACCGCCTCCGGCGAGGGTCAGGTCGCTGCGTTCGAGCCGGGCCAGCCACGCGCCCGCCTCCCGGCCCATGTACGCGAAGGTCTGGTAGAGCAGGAAGGTGGGCAGTAGCGTCTGCCGTGCGCCGAGGGCGAGGCCCACCGCGCCACCGGCCGGCACATCGAACGTCAGCTCCAGCGTTTCCTTCGCGGCGAGGTCGGTCGAGTCGGCGGGGCTGAAGCGTTCGCGGCTGTCCAGGGCGGCGAGGGCCGGGCAGCAGTCGCCCTCGGGCGCCGCGCAGGCAAGGGGGGCTCGCACGTCGCGCACCG
>JAHEMB010000751.1 GCA_024643915.1 Rhodothermaceae bacterium
CTTCACCGGCCCGGCGGAGACCTACATCGACAGCGCCGGGGCTCTTTTTCTTCGCATCCCAAGAGAGGGTAGGCCGATACGATTCCGGCGCGAAAAATGATCGCGTGCGAAAAAAATCTGGCAGTCGTGGCAGTCGGTCGGGCGAAATCTCGCTATTGGGGTGGTGCCCCTTTCTGAAAGGGATCGATTCTCCGTCCTCGTACCCTTGCCAGCACGGCGGCTGCGAATCTCGCACCTCCAAGGTTGCCGTCCAACGCTGTGCTTGATACGTATTTCACTCCCTAACTCTGAGTACTCATGACAAGAAACACGCTCTCCTCGCTCCTGCTCGCCTTGTTACTTTTTCCTGCCTCTGACCTCATGGCGCAGGTGACCCGCACCGACTGGCAAATGCACAAGGGCCAAGGCGTTATCCCCCTGAAACTTGATTCAGGGATGGGACACGGCGCTCAAGAGGCCTATGCGCGGGCCGATATCCCTTCTAAAGACGATCCTGGTTGGGTAGCCCCTCCGAATCGCGAGACGATCAATTTCGGGGGCGGAAGTAGTTCCCAGATCAATAAGGCCATGTGCCCCGCTGCCGACGGAAGCCGCAAACCTTGCGGGTGCTGGGAAGCCGTCGACTATACCTACTTCCAGACGTTCGTCACCGTGCCGCCTGGTACGGAGGTCAAGGAATTCACGATTGCCTTCGATGGCATGGATGACGGCTCCCGCGTGAGCATCTTTGACGAGAGCGGAGCCGAGAAGCTCATCGAAAGCAGCTACGTCAAACTCGGAGGTCGGGGTACCACGAATCTCGCCCAAGATGTCCAACAACCCGGTACGTACCGCGTGGTGATCACTCAGGTCGATGATTGTCCCACCGGTAACACGCTCCGGTCTGCTAAGGTCGTCCTGAATGGCAAAGACATCCCGAACACGGCTCCACCACCCACCACCCCTGTCGTGCCCAACTCGCACGGCGATGTGCATATCTCCACGCCCGACGGGCTCGTCTTCGACTTCCAGGCGGCGGGCGAGTTTTACCTCGTGCGATCAGGGGGGCCAGAAGTCATCGTGCAGGCCCGGCAGGAGATGTGGGAAGAGAATCCTAAGGTCTCTGTCAACACCGCGGCGGCGATGATGGTAGACGGCGACAAGCTCGAGTTCTATCTGAAGCCTGAACACACCCTTTACATCAACGACAAGCGTACGGACTGGCCTTCCAGCCAACTCACGCTTCCCAAGGGAGGAACGATCAGCCCATCCGGGAACAATGCCCGGCGTGATCTTACCATCATGTGGCCCGATGGGAGCTTCGGTGCTCGGGTCATCATGTACGGCACCTCCCATATAGACCTCGGCGCGGCGAAGATGAAAGACGGCGTGCGAAACTACGGGGGCATTATCGGAAACCTCGACGGCAATGCCCAGAATGACATGAAGGTGCGTTATGGCGATCAGTTGACTCCGCCAGCCAACATCACCGACCTGAACCGCTTTGGCGATAGCTGGCGCGTCCCGGCAGGGCAGTCCCTGTTCCGTGGGGGCAGTACGGCCCCGGTAAAACCGGAGCGCCAGATTACCGTGATGGACCTCGACGCCGAGAAGCGGGCAGAGGCCAAGCAAACGTGCCAGCAGGCAGGCGTCACGGACAAGCTCGCGCTCGGCAACTGCACCTACGACGTGGCCCAGACAGGTCACAAAGCTTTCGTCGAGAGTGCAAAAGTCTTCGAGCAGGCTACCAAGGCGGCCCCGCCCCAGGTCAAGGTCCCCGGCGATGCTGCTGCAAGAGCAGCCATTACAGGCAGTATTTTTCCGATCAGCGAAAGATTCGAGCTAGAGCAAGGCGCGAAGTACTTCTCGGAATCGGGACTTCATTACTTATCCCTTCAGGACGACGGCAACCTCGTCGTAAAAACGGTGGACGACCGCTACGTGTGGGGCATTCAGAACTCCGGCAAAGAATGGTCACGTAACAACCGGGCCTTCATGCAGGAGGATGGCAACCTCGTCACGTACGACGGCAACGAGCCGATCTGGGCGACGGACACATACGGCAAAGCAGGCGCGACGCTAACGCTTACGCCGGCAGGTGAACTCCATATCATCTATCGTGGGAAGACGATCTGGAACAGCGCAGAAACAGAGTATAAGTAACGGCCCGTGAGGGATTCATGATGAGGCGACCTGTGCGCTGCCACCCGTAGCGCGGCGGGGGCTGGGCTTCGGCTCGGCCCCCGCTTACTTTTCCGGCAGGGCCGCCAGCGCCGCGCGCACGGCCTCGGCCTCGTCGCCCTCAAGCCCCGCCTGCACCTCCGGAGCCTCGAACGCGCGCAGGGCACGCTGCAGGATGGGGCGGGCCTCGGCGGCGCGTCCCTGTGCGGAGAGGCCGAGCCCTAGCTGTGCGTAGGTGCGCGCGAGGAGCGCGTGGGGCCTCGGCGTTTGCTCCTCCGCTATCGCGAGCGCCTCTTGGGCCAGGGCTACCGCCTCGTCGTGATTCCCGAGCCGGTTGTGCAGCACCGCCATCTCGTGCGCGAGTGCGGAGAGGCGACGATGTCCAAGGAGACGCACCCGGTAGATAACCAGCGCCGAGTCCATCAGCGCCAC
>JAHEMB010000752.1 GCA_024643915.1 Rhodothermaceae bacterium
AAAGCCCGTTCCGCCCCCGACGCCGCCCGCATCGCCGAACTGCAGGCTGGGTTCGAAGAGGCTAAAGAGGCGGCCCGCGCATTCATCGAGCGCGGCGAGTTTGAGAAGGTGATCGAGCGCGCGGGGGCCACCGGCCTCAACGCCACCACCAACACGGACGCCACGCGGTATTTCTACAGCCTCCCGGCCAACAAGACCGAGCTGTGGTTCTCCCTCGAATCCGACCGTTTCCTCAACCCCGTCCAGCGCGACTTCTACACCGAGCGCGGCGTGGTGCAGGAGGAGCGGCGGATGCGCACCGAGAGCCAGCCGGTGGGCCGCCTCGTCGAAGAGTTCATCACGCTCGCCTTCAAGGCCCATCCCTATGGCGAGCCCGTCATCGGCCACATGGCGGACTTGCAGAGCTTCACGCGGACCGAGGCCGACGAATTCTTTAAGACCTACTACGGCGCCAACAACCTCACCATCGCCATCGCCGGAGACGTTGATCCCGGCGAAATCCGTCGCCTGGCCGAGACCTATTTCGGGCGTCTGCCGGCGGGGGAGGAGCCGCCCGCCATCGAGACGGAGGAGCCGCCGCAACTGGGCGAGCGCCGCGTGGTGATCGAGGAGCAGACACAGCCGTTTGTCCTCGTCGGTTACCACAAAGGCAGCATGCACCACCCGGACGACGCCGTCTACGACGTGCTCGAAGACGTCCTCGGCAACGGCCGCACCAGCCGCCTCTACGAGCACCTGGTGAATGAAAAAGTCGCCCTGGACGCGGGCGCTTTCCACGGCTTTCCGGGGGAGAAATACCCGAACCTGTTTGCTTTCTACGCGGTGCCTAACCAGGGCCGTTCGCCTGAAGAGGCCGAGCAGATCATCTACGACGTGCTCGAAGCAGTGAAGACCGAGGGCGTCTCTCCCGAGGAGCTTGCGCGCGCCAAGGCCCGCGCCCGCGCCGACCTCATTCGTCAGCTTCAGACGAACACCGGCACCGCGCTGCAACTGGCCCGGGCCGAAGCCCTCACCGGAGACTGGCGCTCCTTCTTCCGCAGCCTCGATGCCCTGGAGGCCGTTACCGTGGACGACATCAAGCGCGTGGCCGGGGAGGTCTTCACCAAGAAGAACCGCACCGTGGCGATGATCCAGACCACGTCGGGCGACGGCACCACCGCCGCCGTTACTGAGTGAATCGAAGAGCCGAGGAATAGAGGAATCGAAGAGAGGCAGTACTTAGGCAATCGTCGTCTCTTCGTTTCATCGATTCATGCGCACCCACTCACGCTCCGCCTTTCAAAAAAGCACTGAGATACAATGATGAAACGCATTCCTCTCTTACTCGCGCTGGCGCTGTGCCTCGCCGCCGGGCCGGCCTTTGCGCAGAAGCATTACGACGAAATCGACTTCCCCGACCTGCCCGACTTCAACGTGCCGGAGGCGACGCGGGTGGCGCTGCCCAACGGGATGGTGGTCTTTTTGATCGAGGACCACGAGTTGCCGCTGGTAAGCATGTCGGCGCGCGTGGGCGTCGGGTCGGTCTACGAGCCGGCGGACAAGGTGGGGCTGGCCGGACATGGCCCAGGCAGGCGGCTACGACCCGGGTGGAGTGCCCAGGGCACTCGAGAACTGAACGAGCGCCTCGAAAGCATCGGCGCCGTGGTGGAGACAAACATCGGCGAGACCTCGGGCAGCGCCTTTATGTCCACGCTCAAGGAGTACACCGGCGAGGTGCTGCCTCTCTTTGCGGACGTGCTGATGAACCCGGCCTTTCCCGAGGACAAGATCGATCTGGCGAAGACGCAGCAGAAGTCCGCCATCTCGCGCCGCAACGACAACCCGCAGCAGATCGCTTTCCGCGAGTTCACCCAGCAACTCTACGGTGAGGAGAGCCCCTACGCCCGCACCCCCGAGTACGCCACCATCGACGCCATCGGCCGCGCCGACCTCGTCGCTTTCCACGAGCGGTTCTTTCACCCCAACAACGTCATCCTCGGCGTCTGGGGCGACTTCGACACGGACGCGATGGTGCGGCAACTCCGCGAGGCGTTCGCTGCCTGGCCGAAGAAGGACGGCTTTGCGCGTCCCGACCTACCCCCGATGACGACGCAGAGTGAGGGCGGCGTCTACCTTGCGCCCAAGGCAGACGTGACGCAGAGCGTGATTCTGATGGGCCACCCCGGCGAGGTCCGCCGCGACGACCCGGACTACCACGCCATCCAGCTCATGAACGAGGTGCTGAGCGGGGGTTTTGGCGGGCGCCTCTTCCAGAATGTCCGCGACGACAAGGGGCTGGCCTACGCCGTCTTCGGCACCTACTCGGCGGGCTACGACCAGCCGGGGCCCTTCTACGCAGGCGTCATGACCAAGTCCGAATCGACGGTGGAGGCGGCCCAGGCGGTGAAGGAGGAGGTGGAGAAGATGCAGCAGGCCCCGCCCACCGACGAGGAGATCAGCCGGGCGAAGGAGAGCTTCCTCAACTCCTTTGTCTTCAATTTTGACACGCGCCGCGAGATCGTGGACCGCATGGCAACCTACGAGTATTACGGCTACCCGATGGACTTCCTCGAACAGGAGAAGGAGGGCCTCGAAAAAGTCTCCGG
>JAHEMB010000753.1 GCA_024643915.1 Rhodothermaceae bacterium
CGTCGACACATCCCACGGCTTGTTCAGGACGCAGGTAGAGAACGAGACGGGGGATGGCCTCGCACAGGCACATCGGTGCACCGGCTTCGGCGTCCTCCGTCCCACGCCGGCGGGCAGCTATTTAAGCAGCACAAGCCGCCCGACGGCCTCATACGCGCCGGCCTCGACCCGGTACAGATAAATGCCGCTCGGCAGGCGGCTTGCGTCCCAGCTTACCTCATGTGTCCCCGCCGGGAAAGCGTCGGCGGCGAGGCGAGCCACCTCCTTTCCGAGGAGGTCAAATACAGCGACGGTGGCATACGCCTCCTCCGGCAAGGTGAAGGAGATCGTCGTCGTCGGATTGAACGGATTGGGGAAGCTCGCAGCGCGGAGAGCGCCCCGAAGGCCCGGCAAGGCCGCTAGCAAACCGGCGGCAGGCGCGGCAACCCCCGCGTAGGCCACCAGCTTGCCGTTGTTCGAGTAGGCAGGATCGAAGTCGCCGGCCCCCGCGAGGCCAGTCAAGAGGGCAGGCGTGCCGCCCGAGGCCGGCACCGTCCACAGGTCAAAGTCGCCGCCACGATTTGAGTGAAAGACGATCGTCCGGCTGTTGTTGGACCAGGACGGTTGCTGGTTGAACGCGCCCGCCCCGTCGAAAGTGATTTGCACCGGAGCGCCGGAAGCGACCCCGGCCCGGTTGACCGCCACCGTGTAGAGGTCGTCGCCATCAGTGAAAGCGATGGCCGTGCCGTTGGGAGACCAAACCGGGTTCAAGCCAAACGCAGCGACTGTGGTTTCTGCGCCGGTCTTGACGTCAATCGTACGAACGGAGCCATCGGCATCGTCGGTGAAGACCAACCGCTTGCTGTTGGGCGACCAGGCCGGATCAACCGCATCGGCGCGGACTAGCGTCCGAGTGCCACCGCCGGCTGGGACGACGTAAAGGCTGGGATCACCATCGGGAATACGGTCGAAAGCAATCAGTTTGCCGTTCGGGGACCAGGCCGCGTCGTTGCCGCCGTCGCCCCCGGCCAGGGCGGTACTCGTGCCCGTGGCCACATCGGTCACATAGAGATCGTGCGAGGTGGAGGTCAGCACATCGTGGACGACATTCTTTCCGTTGTTCGAGAATGACGGGTTGAACTCACCGGCCGCCGGAATACTAGTCACCTGCAGCGTGGTGCCTTTCTTGGCGTTGAAAACGTAGATGTCGTAGTCATCCGTGGGTTGCGCCTGCACCGGGGCCAGGTCCGAGATAAGCAGCAGGGTAGCCACAGCACAGGCGAGCACAAAGTGAAGAGATCGGGTTTTCATGGGTCATCTACAGACTAGAGGGAAGCATGCGGCCCGAGCCTTCGGACAAGGCCACAACGCGAAAGAGGGATTGCACCGCGGCAGACAGCACGCCTGCGCTTCATCAATATAGAATCCTGTACATCAAAATCAAGTGCACACAGTTTAAGAGCGTGATCGGCAGCGCCATACCGATCCTCAGCAGCTTTCGCCCGCCATGCCGCACGGCGCTCCTCAGACCTCCGCCCTGGCGAGATCCTGCACCCCGACCTTGATAGGCGGCTCAATTAGCGCCGCCAGGTCCTCAATCGAATGATTCTTCGGCTCGAACCAGGCTTCGCCGGGACCTGCGTCGGGCCGGTAGGTCCATGCGCGCGGGACGTCCCGCAGCCCGATCGGGTAAATCGTCAGCGCGCCCGTCTGGTCGATGTGGAGGCGCAGGACATGTTTGAAATCGAGATTGCCCTGGCAGGAGAAGACCTCGTTGGTATGCGCTCCGGGAACGAGGCGATGGGAGAGAAAGAGGTACAGCCCCATAATCACACCCGCCACGAGGCTGCCTCCAATGAGCATCTCGACGCTGAAGAAAAACACCTGCCAGGGGCTATCGACCCCCTGTGCGTTTCTGACATTATCAAGCAAGGAATCGTTTAGGTTGACAAACGCCCATGCCAACAGCAGCAAGGCGGCAAGATGCGCGAGGGTGTGCGCGGTGCCGAGAAGGAATTTCTTGGCGCCTTTGGCATCAGCAAAACCAATCAGCCCCCCCAACAGCACTGCCACGGTCAGCACCGCGAGGGGCGCGTGGGCCAGGACCGTGATGAAGTATTCCACAGCGCCAAGTATCCCGGATTTCGCGTCGGGATTCCCTCCGGCCAGGGTCTGCAAGAAAGAATGATCGAGTAGCTTGCTCGCACTCTGAATGAGCCAGATCAGGAATAGGTAAAACCCTCCCAGAAAGAGGGAAAAGGTGGTGCTTTTAAAAGGAAAGTAGAGACTGCGCCAGGCCAGCCGCCTGGAGTCCTTGAGCGACGGGAACACCGCTTTCTCCTCCGGGTCAGCCGCCGTGCCGAGGGTGAAGGATTCGGTCGCACGGCCTTCTACCGGGCCGGCCTCGGTGGGCAGGTGGAGTTCCTCGGGGAACTGGTGCGTGGGGTACAGATAGGCCCCCCCGCCGCCCGAAATAAACCGCTGACGCCCGTCGGCGCTGGTGTACCGGGCATAAGCGTGGAGGTCGCCGGCCAGCCCGACGACGTGCTGGTGACCATGCTTGCGGATCGCCTCCTGCTCGAACAGGGCGAGATTGTCGTAGCAGG